>DATEYH010000081.1:0-7351 GCA_035256305.1 Candidatus Nanoarchaeia archaeon | reverse complement strand
AAAGCTGATCGCAACCCTGCTTGTGCAAGCGAATAATCAGCAAAATGATATGGAGCAAGAGATGAGGCAAAAGCTAATGGACTTGCTGGATGATGGCGCTCTTGTCACAGCCTATCCTGACAGGGATACGGTTAGCAGAGGAGAGACTGCCAAGTTCGGCCTGGGCGTCAGGAACGAGCTAGGAACAGACCAGTATTTCATGTTCAAGGTTGAGCGTGACGCTGATAACAGCCCTCCATGCACGCCAAAAATCATCAGGACACCAAACGAATTCCTTATCAAGAACAACGCCCAAGCTTATAAACTCATAGCAATAGAAATACCCAAGGACTGCCAGCGAGGCACCCCTTCTTCGCCTCAGATATTCAATATTTATGTATGCAACACCACAAACTCCTGCTACAAGGAATCTCCTGACAGGTATGGTGATTTGCAAAAGATTTATGTTTACCTGAAGTGATTATTATGGCAAAAAGAGCCAGTTTTGAGCTAAGCGTTAACTTTCTTGTCACTCTCATAATATGCATAGTCCTATTAGGGATAGGGATAAGGCTAATCTCAACCCTTCTTGAAAATCAGAATAGATGGCTGTATATCATAGATGAAGAGATGAGGGAAAAGCTAATGGAAGCGATTGATGACGGCGCCCTTGTCACAGCCTATCCTGACAGGGATACGGTTAGCAGGGGAGAGACTGCCAAGTTCGGCCTGGGAATCAGGAATGAATTAGGAAGAGACCAGTATTTCACTTTTGCAGTTGAACGAGACGTTGATAACAGTCCTATGTGCAATCTAACAATCTTAAGGTTGCCTGGTGAATTCTTTATCCAGCACAACGCCCAAGAGTATAAGAACATCGGAATACAAATACATAAGCCCTGCCAGAAAGGCACTCCTCCCTCGCCTCAGATATTCAATATTTATGTTTGCAACACCACAAACTCCTGCTACAAGGAATCTCCTGACAGGTATGGTGATTTGCAAAAGATTTATGTTTACCTGAAATAGATGTTGTTAAGAAACGACCCTCCTTGTTTTTTACTTCGATACAAGTTATTATTGTATCGTCTTAATAATCACGCCAAGTATTCTTTTCTTACTTTTTTCAATACAGCATACACTTCAGGGCATAACTTTTCTTTTTCAAGATCTTCAAACCAGAACCACCTCACTTCATCAGTGTCTTCTAATGGTTTTGGCCCTCCCTTGATTATTTTTCCGAAGAAAATGATGTAAACCTTACCTTTACCGTCACTATGGCTCTCAGCATAACCTGTGATTTCCACTTCAACGCCGAATTCTTCCATCACTTCCTTTTTTGCGTTCTTTTCCAAGACGTCCTGCACGATAAGAGGACTCTCCACTTTCCCGCCAGGAATTGACCATAAGCCTGGAAAAACATCTTCCTTCATGCTTCGCTTTCCTAAAAGAAATCTCCCACGCTTATCCGTGATTATCACGCTGGTTATTATTTTGAATTCATACATATCTCAACACCTCCGCTAAATAGTTGATTACTTCCTTGAATATCTTGTTTTCTTCTCGGTTCCCATTCAAATGATAAATATTGAGTGAATCTGTTTTTAGGCCCAAAGTTATTCTCTCAAAATCATCATAATACTGACTGATTATCCTTCTTCTAAATCCATGTTTGTCCGGTTTATCAGAAACAGTTTCGTTCCTTTTAAGCAAGACTTCTTTGGGAACGTGCAAAACAAACGACACATCCGGCAAGGTTATTCGTTCATACTTGTCCTGTGAACTTTTAAAAGTCAATATCTCTTCCAGCCGAATATTTGAGGGATTCCTCTGGTTTACGAAATACTTGGATATTATTGATCGGTCTAAGAGAATAAATCCTTTCTCACAATCGGATTCTTTAATTTTTTGGGGCATCTCATTATTATATGCCTGAAAAAGTTCCCAATTGAGCATGTCTGATGACTTTTTCCATGCAGCTCTATCAAATTCTCCTCGACGGTCTATTTCTCTTAGCTTCGGCTGAATATCTTGCCACCATGTTGAATACGGGTCCCCCAAACTGCCATCGCCCTTCCTTGAGCCATCTCCTCTCATTATAAGCGTTGAAAATCCTTTTTTCGACAAATGGTTTGCTAAATATTCTATTTGGGTACCTTTTCCGGACCTGTTTAAGCCATCAAAGCTGATGACATATTTTTTAGTCATTCTTGCACCTTCAAAGTGTTTACCTGAATTAAAGGTGATGCTTCCAGGTTAATTTTGTTTTTGAGCCTTATCTCAAAAGGCATTTTTATTAGAGGATTTTTGTTCTTTAGGCGCGCTATAGCGGACTGATATATTGCTGAAGTTATTATGACGGCGTGTTTATGACTTAGGAATTCCGAAGTCATTTCTTCTCTTTTTCTTTGATTATTAACCGCTTCTATAAATTCCAAAAATCCATTAGCTCTGGCATCTTCTTGATGGCCTCTGGACTTACCGCCCATTATATTCACATTTAAATCTTTTATGTTGAAAACCTCGAGTGCTTTCCCGCCAATCATTTTTGTGTTTCTAAAAACAAAGATTTCGAGATGGTATTCGCCGCCAACTTCGTATATATCATCTGAATCTTCAGGATTTATTTCCTCGGATTGGTATGAATGGTAATGAATAGATTGAAAAGGGCCTTGCTCGATTATATGAAACTCATGCCTAACACGACCATTCCCTTTGTAAAGGTCTCTTCCTTCCGCAGTAATCCAATCTCTCCTTGCAAATCCGTTGTGCGCTAGATTCAATGATGCAACGGTCATTACGCGGTTTCCTCTCTTGAAGCAAATATTTGTGAATGCATCAATTTCCCCGTATTTTTTCATAAATATATTCAATTCGGTTTGATTATAAGGGTTGTATTTGTTGAACTCTTTTTTTCCAAACAGTTTTTCATAGTCCTCAAGTGTTAGTTGCGCCATAAAATCTAATGGTCTGACAAAGCTTGAAATCACTTCTATATTGTCATAGAATTTATTATCATCAGTTCCAGCAGATAATATGTATGGCACTATATCGAAGAAATGATATCCGCTATGAGAACATTTTCCATATCCTTGCATGTAAGGGTGATAAAGTTGGTTTATTATTTCTGAAGGCATTCTCCATTGCCCGTCGCAATGAAATGTTTGTATGGATGTTACCGGGCAATTTGTTTTCATTTTACAATCCGCGATCAATTCTCTTATTTTTTTAAAGGCCGGGTGGAATCTTCTTTGTGCCATTAGCGAGAAAGTGATTGATGGGTTTCTCTCTATCGCTTGTTTATAAGCTTTCTCCAGATTGTCATAGTCTTCTATTAGCTTCTTTGCTTTTTTCTCATTTGTGGAAATATTGAAATGGGTTGAGATTGGTTTATCCATAAGGATGTGCAGGTTGTTTTTGAGAGCCCACTTGGCATACATAACATGCACTAGCGGCTCGGTCGATATTATAACGCCGCTTACATTATATTTCTTAACGAGTTCATTAAGTTTTTTTCCCACCTCTCTGTTAAGCTTGTTGTAGCTTTGTCGCTTCTTAGGTATTAGAACTAGGTCATGGTTATTTGCTTTCTCCCCAAGAAAATCAAGAATATCTTCTTTTTTGCTTTCCAAATCAACTATGGCTACTAATTTAAATCTTTTTGATTCTGAAAACTTCTCGATTAAGGGATAATATATCCTTTTTGAATGCGGTCCTAATCCAATTAAAATTATTTTGCTTAACTCTTTCGGCTTGAGCATGTTCATCCCTCCTCGCATAGCTCTCGCTATTTCGTGGTTGCATCGTATCCTGATTTTTTCAGAGAAACCCTTCAGGTTTCTGCTTCCGCCGTAATTCTTCTCTTTCTGGCGGAATGTTTACGTTATAGGTTGGAGTTTTGATATATATAATTTCTCCTTATACCTTATATAACAATTTATAATTATATAATTCTTGAGAAGAAGCCCATACCTTCATGCTTGTAGCTCAATACGACAAGAAGAATATTTTCTAAGGCAGCAACTCCTTAAGAACCTTTTCAGGGTTCTGTGCCAAGTCCACTCCTGAAGCTATGAGAACTCCGTCTGCTCCAAGCTCAACAGCCTTAAGAACATCAACTCTTGTGTGAACTCCTGCGCCTACAAGAAGCTTTATGCCGTGCTTGTGCTTAATCATCTCCACGCTCTTTGTTATGACCTCAGGCTTTGCCTTGCTAACGCTAACATCCCCTCCTATAAGCTCAGGAGGCTCCACTGCTATGAAGTCTGGCTTCATCTTTGCAATCTTCTCTGCCTTTGCAGGCGTGTCTGCGCACACCACAGTGATAAGGCTGACCTTTGAAGCCCTTTTGATGCTTTCTTCCAGCTCCTTTAGCTCCAAGCGGTGCTCTGAGTGGTTAAGCAAGGTGCCTGTTGCTCCTGCAGCCTTCACCATCTCAGGAAGAACACTGCCTGTGTGCCTGCCAGGATTGTAAGAATCAACATGCTCTGCATAGACAGGAATGCTTACTCCCTGGAATATAGGGTAGATGTCAGGCGCTGCAACAGCCACTCTTATGTCTGAGCCTGTCTCAAAAGCTACCTTCTCGCAAATCTTTGCAAGCCGAATAGCGTTCTGTCCAGTGCTGTTAGGGTAAGTCTTGAAATTGATGATGATAACTGGTTTTCGGGTGTGCATTATTTTTTCCTCAATCAGCAAACAGCCTCTTTTTACCCTGCTTTTTATCTTGTTTTTATCTTGCTTTTTATCCTGCTTTATTCTTAGGCTTTTTATTTCTTGTTATTTTGAAAAGGAATGCTATGCTGATTACTGCCATGGCCAAGGACAAACACTGGCCTCCACTCAACCCAAGGAAATATGTCGGGTCCTCTCTCCAGAAGGTGATTATGAATCTTAAAACTCCGTACATCAGGACGAACAGCCAGAAGATTACCCCGTCCTTTAGCTTCTTCTTAAGCTCCTTGCTAAAGTAGAGGATGCTTAGCACTAAAAACATAAAAAGGTTCTTGATTGCTTCATACAGCTGGCTCGGGTGCCTGCAAGCATTATCAACCTTTGGAAAGACAACGCACCAGGGAACACTGGTCTTTATTCCAACAAGCTCTCCGTTAATAAAATTAGCAATCCTCCCAAATACCAGGAAGAATGATAATGGCAGGACAGCAAAGTCTGCCAGCTTGTAAAAATTAACCTTGTGCTTCTTGCAGAAAAGCAAGCCCGCAGCAACTGCTCCTATTATGCCGCCGTGAAAGCTCATGCCGCCGTGCCATAGCATAAAGACTTCGAGAGGATTGGCAATAAGGGTCTGCGGATGATAAAAGACAAACAACAGTATCCTTGCGCCAGCAATTGCCCCTATAATGACGTAGAGGATGAAAATATCTGCTTTCTCAGCTGTGAAATTCTTAATCTCGCCCTTCTTAGCAAGCCACCTGAACAGCAAATAGGCAGCGAGAAAGCCGACTGCATAAACAAGCCCGTAATACCTAATATTCAAAGGCCCGATGCTCAATAGCACTGGGTTTATGTTGTGGATGAACACTTCAGAGATGAAAAACAAGAGGTATTATAAAAATATTGCTAAGCTTATTTCAAAGTTGCAGCTATTTTCTTCTTCAACTCTTCCTCGTAAAGCACTCCCATGACTCTATCAACTTCTTTACCATCTTTCAGGAAAACAAGGGTTGGGATGCTCCTGACATCATAGCTGGCTGCTGCTTCCTGGCAGTTGTCAACATTAACCTTGAAGAAATTAACCCCTTTAATCTCTTTGCCTACTTTCTCGAATATCGGCTTCATCATCTGGCAAGGCCCGCACCAGTCAGCATAGAAATCCACAACTGCCTTGCCTTTCTTTGTCATCTTATCAAAATTATCCTCATTAAGCTCAGTAACCACAAAAAACCACCTCTACATCAAAAATGATTCTCCTTAAAAATTTTCCTCTAAAACCCATTATTTAAAAAGATTATTGTAATGGAGAAACTAAGACCAGCCAGTCTTACCTGTAAGGTGCTGGTAAGCGCTTCCTGCTGCTATTGCTCCCTGGCCAGCAGCCACTATGCCTTGGCGCATGGGAGTGTTAATGACATCTCCTGCAGCAAACACTCCCTTGATACTGGTTTCGCAGCTAGCATTAACAATTACCTCTCCCTGCTCATTAACTTCCAAGCCAAGCTCTTTTGCAATCACAGAATTAGGGACTCCTCCGAGCTCAACAAAAACTCCGTCAACATCAAGCTCGCTCTTCTTGTTGTAAGGCTTGTCAAGCATAACCCTCTCAACAAACTTAGAGCCCTTGACCTCCTTGACATTGGCGTTGCAGATAATCTCTATGTTCTTGCTCTGCCTTATCTTTTCAAGAAGAACAGGCTCGCACCTCATCTCCTCTTTCCTGTATATTATGTAGACTTTCTTGGCAAATCTTGAGAGCAGCAGTGCAGAGTGGGCAGCGCTGTTGCTTCCGCCAATAACAGCAACAGATTTGTTCCTGTAAAATGCTCCGTCGCAAGTAGCGCAGTAATGAATGCCTTTCGACTCGAATTCCAAGCCTCCAGGAACCTCGAGCTTCCTCCTCTTGGTGCCAGTGGCAACGATCAAGGTCTTTGACTCATACTCCTTCTTCTGCCTGGTCTCTATCTTAAAGCCCTTCTTTGTGTTGATGACTTTTAGGATTTCGTCAGCAACAACCTCGGCGCCAACAGCCTTTGCATGCTCCATGAACTTGCTCATGAGCTCTGCTCCAGAAATCTTTTCAAAGCCAGGATAATTACAGACCTCCACGGACTCAACAATCATGCCTCCGAGCTCCTTGCCAATAACCAGGGTCTTGAGGTTATACCTTGCAGTGTAAATAGCAGCAGTGTAGCCTGCGAATCCTGCGCCAATGATTATTACGTCGTACATGAGACAAGAACACTTTGCTGGGTTTTATATATTTTATTATTAGTTGACTGCTGAGAGTTTCCTGTAGAACTTTACCCTGTCCTCAATGCTTAGGATAGTCCCTGTCAATTTCCCTGCACTAAAAGGCTCAAGCCCGATACAGGTGAATCCTGCACTCATGTAAGCTGCTGCTTCAAGAGGGGTGCAAGCATCTCCGTCAGGGCCAGCAGGCATCTTATCAACATTAAAAAGGTGGTCCTCTGAGAGCACCAAAGCCTTCCTTAAGCCATAATGCTCATGCCATCTTTCAAGGATAATCCTGATGTCTTCAGGCTCACGATACAAGTAGGCTCGGGTGTCAAAGCCCAATCCTTCCTTCGGCATTGGAAAGCCAGGCTCATATATCTCTTTCATCCTGCCTATAAGGAAGAAATGTGGCTCATAATAAATTATGTTCTCAATCCCTTTGCTCTTTACCTGGGAATAA
>DATEYH010000080.1:0-6414 GCA_035256305.1 Candidatus Nanoarchaeia archaeon | reverse complement strand
TTTCACGGCCTGCCGCTTTATCACATCAGGGCAGCCTTCGCATTTTAAGCCTTTAATAATAAACCCTTCCTTAACCAGGTTATCTTTATTCAAGCCTTCTTTTTGGTTCTCCGCATTCTTCAGTTCTGCTCTTTCTTGGCGTTCTTGCTCTATTTGCTCATCCAACCTCTCTAAATCAGCCTCTAATTGATTTTTTGAGCGGGTATATTCCTCGGGTGAAATCTCCTCTCTTAAAAAAACCTCTTTTAGATTTATCCTTTTAGCTATTAGTTTCTTCTTGGCTTTTTCCAAATCAGAGCTTGCATTGTAATACTTCGTACCCTGCTTCTCCAGTTCATACTCAGCCATTTCATCTTCAATCATTTCTTCTTTAGTCATTTTTGCACCTCATAACCTTCATTCCTGATTATTGACATTATCTTTTTCTCGCTTATTTTAGCTTCATCAAACTCTACATTCACCAAGCCTTCGGCATAGGAAACATCCGCGCTATTTACACCGCTTTCTTCTTCCAGGCTGTCTTTAACGAGCATCTCGCAGCTTTTGCAATGCATACCTTTAACTTCAAATTTTTTCTTCATCATTTCCACCTTGATTGATTTCTTCTCATTCATTTATTTCCAATTCCTTTGCTGAAAAATCAACAACCTCGCCCTAAAGGGCAAGGTATGTTGGTACAAAAAAAGCATTAAGCGAGGTTGTTGATCCAAAAAAAGGAAACCAATCCTCGCTGTAAACAACGAGGTATGCTTTTTTTGTAATCAATGCAAAATCAAATGTAAAATCAATTTAACCCGGGGGCTGCTGTTGCAGGGTACTCATTGAATAGTTTCAGTTCCAGGATTTCTTGTTTGCTAGTTTTTGCAGTGTCATAAACCACATCGAACTTATTTGGCCAATTGAATTTGACAGCAATGACGCCATCTGCCCTTTTCAGTTCTCCTGTTATTAATGGTGCGTGCCCAGGACAGGGTATGTCAACTGTCAGCTGCAACGTCGCAGCATTATCATTGTTAATGTTATTAGCCCCAGCATTTGTTGCATCACCGCTAGCTTCTCCTGGGGGAGGAGAAGCTTTTGGTAATGACGAAGCTGAACTTGTCTTCGATAGCAATGAAAATAATACCACTCCCAGCACAGCGCATAGGATTAAAACTATGCCTATGTAGGGGAGCTTTTTTGTGATTTTATTTTTGTCTGAGCCTGATTTGTCTTCCTCATTCATTTTGCAACCTCCAAAACGCATAACCTGTGAATCCGTCCTAAAAACGGATTACAAGATGTGAAAAACATGAAACAGCTTAATAAGGCTTGTATGAAACTAGTTTCCAAATGTTTTTATGAGGGTTATTGCATAAATTATAAAAAGCAGAGCCTGTTTTCGGAACTAATTGCGAGGTGGGAATATTAGCTATCAAACACATTCAAAGAAGGTTGCAGGAAAGAAAATAGGAGATATCTTCATATTCGCCCTCAGCACTTGCATCTGGTGCAGGAAAACAAAACAATTGTTCAAAGAGCTGGGTGTTGAGTACAGCTATGTGGATGTTGACATGCTTCAAGGAAAGGACCAGGATGAGGCTATGAAAGAGATGGGCAAGTGGAGCAATAATCAGTCTTTTCCAATGATTGTGCTTGATAAAAAGAAATCAATACTAGGGTTTAAAGAGCAGGAGATAAGGGATTATTGTGGCAGGAAAAAATAATCAAAAAGTACAAAAGGAGATAATGTCAGAAGATGTTGACCGTGCTTATCTGAAGCTCAAGGAGGAAGCAGAGAAGCGAGGCTATTACCTTAACCCTGATGTTGAATTTACCAAAGCATTGATATCCAGCCTCCTTATAAACGAGCAAAGGTATGGCTACTGGGCTTGTCCCTGTAGGCTTGCCTCTGGAGTCAGGCAGGAAGACCTTGACATCATCTGCCCCTGCGATTACCGAGATATTGATATCAACCAGTTCGGGACCTGCTTCTGCGGGCTATATGTTTCCTATGATGCTGCTCATGGCAAGAAGACAATCAGCTCAATCCCTGAAAGAAGGCCTAATGCTGAGGAGAGAAAGAAGATGAAAGCAAACAAGGAAAATGCTGTAAAATCTGGACAAACAACGCTGCCTAAGCTCCCCATTTGGAGATGCACTGTTTGCGGCTACTTGTGCGCAAGAGAAGAAGCGCCAGATATCTGCCCCATATGCCTGGTGCCCAAGGACAGGTTTGAAAGGTTCATGTAGAAACAAAAATAACCTTGTTCAGGCATTATTCAAGAATTAGCTCCAGGGAAGGCTGATACATTTTGCAGGCAAGAGCAACCAGCCTGCGATGGCAGTTCTCAGGAGTCTTCTCATAGCAGAGAAGGGTGATATCATTCTTCAGTGCTTCCTGAGCCAGCCATTTTATTCTGTCAGCCTGCTGAGTAAGCACTTCTTGGGTGAACCTGCTAACGTAATCTTCCCAAGGCAAGCCTTTATGATAATCCCTGAGCAGCTCTTCAGAAGGCGAGAGCTCTAGCCAGTGCTTGTCAATTGGATAATAACCCGGCTTCTTAGGGTCATACTTGCGCATAATGCAAACCCTAAATCCATCATCCTCAGAAGGTTCTGCTCGCATTGATTTTGTTTTGAGAGTCATTTTATTTGTTCTGCTGCTCTTCGCTGCCTTTTGTGCAGAAGTAAAAGTTCTTTAGGTTCATTTTAGATTTTACAGGGCAGGCTCCGCAGATGCATCCTCTTTCCTGCGTTATGCACTTGCTCTTTCCAACAGTCAGGCAAAAAGCCTTTTCCTTTGTTCCTCCTTTCTTAGCGCAATCTACGTAGCTAGGGCAGCCTTCACATATGCACAGTTTCAGCAGCTCTTCTTTTGACATTTCTGGTCTGGCTATTTTTTGTTTGTTCATTTTGCTTCCCCCTAATCAGAATCATAATCATATTTCCAGTCAGTAGGTTTGCTGTTTCTCAATAATTCTGCTGCATGCATAACATTTTGTGCCAAGAGCTTGGTTTCTCCCTTAAAGCAGTCTGTCAGGACTATTTTTTTATCTGCATAGGTCGAGTTGCATACTGATGACATCGCGTACATGTTGCTGAATGGCGGGAAAAGCATTCCGAAATGATTAAAGGTCATGAACAAGTTTGAGATGACCATTGCCGCGCCTTCCTCATGCCCGGTCACAATAACCCCTGCAACTTTGCCTGTGAATCTTCTTAACATGCCGCTTCCAGGGATATCATTGTTAGCTGTAAGCTCAACAAATTTCATATGCTTGATGTTAAGTTCCTTATCCTTAGGGACTTTTGGATTTGCAGGTTGTAGGCTTCCGTCAAGGCTTATACACCGGTCTATGAAAGCCTTCATTAATGTTGAGACGTTGAAGTTGTTGACAGGAGTCGCAAAGATAATGGCATCAGCTTCGAGTACCTTATCATATAGGATGTTGCTCATGTCATCTGCCTTCGGCGTGCCCTTTGGGTAGCATGAGCAATAGAAATGGCACTGAGTGTTGGTTGTCGAGTAGCATGCCTTGCAATGCTCTATTCGGTATTCCCTTAGCTTTATTAGCTCTGTTTCTGCCCCAAGCTTTTTGCAATTCTCAAGGCAGACTTTTAGAAGCTCTTCAGAGTTTGATTCCTCCTGAGCCATATCATACTTGTCCCTTGCAGAGCCAGATATGCCAAGGACCCTTATCTTTTTATTTTTATTTTTCTTTCCAGCCATGTCCTTGGCTTCTTTTATTGTTTCTTGCTGGATTTCTTTAAATCGCGCAAGAGTTTTAGAATCCACTTCAAGAACCTTCATGAGTTCTTGGTCAGTTAATTTTTTGGTTATCATTATTCGTTCCTATTATTATTCTGTACTCAAATCACTTTGCCAAAAAACCAGAGCAAAACTGCAAATACCAAATGTATAACAGCCAGGGTTATTGTAATGAATGCGAACATTTTGTGGTACTTGAATACATTCTTATGATACTTGAACACTGCCACTCCCAAGCCTACTGTTATGAACAAAGAAATTATTGTCAATCCTCCAAACCATACTGCCAAAGGAATGTTTAGTATCACTCTAGGTCACCTCTACTCTTGCTTTCATAGACTGATGCAGGCCGCAATGATAATTGAAAATTCCGGTCTGATTAAAGGTGTGTGAATAGGCTTGGTCAGTAGATAAAGTATCTGAAGCCAATTCATTTCCAGTGTCAGAGGTTATTGTATGCGGCGCAGAATCCTTATTAGTCCATAGAACAGTGTCTCCTTTATTAATCTTCAAAGCGAAAGGTTTGAATGCAAAGCCTTGTATTGTAACATCATATATTTTTGCTTGTACAGATGGAATTAGTGTTTGTTCACCACTGCCTTGGCTTGTTTGATTCTGTTGTGCTGAGGACACGCTAGTTTCATTTGGTTGGGTTTGAGACTGATTTTCTACCTGAACCTGGTTTCCTTGATTTCTCCCTGTCTGAGGCTGCTCGGTTTGTCCTGTTGTTCCCGTAATTGTTGGCTGATTCTGCTGAGCACAACTAGTTATTAAAAGTAATCCCGGAACTAAAATAATAGCTAATATTACTATTAATTTTATCTTCATCTTAACACCTCCCCAAAAGCATTATAAAACAATTTAACTTTATTTAAAAAACTACTCAAATTATTACTTTAAAATAACCACATTAGTCATTCCTCGGCGCTTGCGCTCGATAATGCCCTTGCCTTCAAGCTTGTCTAGAACTCTTGTAACTTTTACCTTGGTGAAACTGGTCTTCTCAACCAGGTCTGACTGGAAGATTGTGCCTTGTGCTTCAATTATTTTTTCAAGAACAAATTTCTCGTCATCAACCAGTTCGCTCATTACTTTCTGATAATTCTCCTTGGTGACTTCTTTTGGCTTGATTTGCTCTTTCACTTTCACTATCTTGGTCTCAGTGATTCTTTCCTCTTTTGCAAAGAATATTAGGAAGAGCCCGATAAGAATCACAAAAACCATTATGCCGATGCTCACATTAGTCTGGAACTCAATCGTTCCCCACATAGGGCAGCTCTCGCCATGAGAACACGAAGTGCTAACTATATCCGCCATGGCCCTGTTAAAGGCAAGTATGATAAAGCCTATAAGAAGAGCAATGCCAACAATGATTACGCCGACGTTTCTGTTCTTCATAATGGAATTAGAAAGGGGGTTGTTTTTTAAATGTTATTAATTTATGTTCTTTTTTATGTTTGCTTTTATTTTATTTTTTCTTTTTGACTTTTAACATGCTCAATACTTCGTTAACAATGGCATCAGCATCAATCTTGTACTTTGCCCTTAGCTCCTCTGGCTTTCCAGAGCGCGGAATCTCTTTTATGTAAAGGTGCTTTATCTCTCCGAGGATGCTGGAGACAACACAGCCTGCTCCTCCAAAGTAATGGTCTTCAACAACAAGCACCTTGCCTTTGCAGTCCTCTGCGTGTTCTTGTAAATCCTCTTCATCAACAGGCTTGAGAGAGTACAAGTCAATAACCCGGATATTGATATCCTTTTTCCCAAGCAGGTCATAAGCTTTTAGCGCCTCGTGCACGCAAATACCAGCCGCTATAACCAGGACTTTGTCTTTTTTGCTTGACTTAAGAACTTTGAGCTTGCCTATTGGGAATTCTTCTGTGTGCTCATAAACCACAGGGGTCTTCTCCCTGGTAGTCCTGAGATAAGTCAGGCCTTTGTGCTCTGCCATTTCACTAATCAATTTCTCGGTTGAAACAGCATCGCAGGGATAAAGCACAACAGACTCAGGCATGCTCAGGAACATTGGCAAGTCCTCGAGCCCCATTTGTGAAGGCCCATCCTCGCCAATGCTCACTCCTGAGTGCGAGCCAATAAACTTGATGTTAGCGTTCGAATACTGAGCCATTCTTATGAAGTCATGGGCTCTGGTTAGGAAAGCGCCGAAAGTAGCAACAAATGGTGTGTAGCCTAGTGCTGAGAATCCAATTGCTGCTCCTGCCATGTTCTGCTCTGCTATGAAGAATTCAAGGCCTCTCTCAGGGTATTCTTTGAAGAACTGCTCGGTCATTGTGGAGTTCTTGACATCTCCGTCAAGCACAACCACTTTCTTATTCTCCTTTCCAAGGCTGGCAAGCGCTCTTCCGAAAGCCTCTCTTGTTGAGATCATGTCAGAGAGATTGTATTGTGTGGTTTCAAAATCCATGAACTCATAATCATACTTCTTTTCCTTTATGTTTGAGTGGAGAGCAGCATCTTTTATTTTTTTCAGGCTTAGCTCGTGCAAAGCCTTTTTCAACTCGTCCTCATTCAGAGCCTTGCCATGCCAGCCTTCCATGTTCTCGAGAAAGGAAACTCCCTTGCCCTTAATAGTCTTAGCAAGTATGATGCAAGGCTTTTTACTCCTTCTTGCCTTGTCAAACGCTTTCAGGATGTGTTTAACC
>DATEYH010000079.1:0-16146 GCA_035256305.1 Candidatus Nanoarchaeia archaeon | reverse complement strand
GCTGCGCCTAATTCTAAGGGAGCTCTGAAACAAAATGCGAAAGCAAAGGAGGAAGTAAAATGGAGAAAGAAAAAGAGAAAAACATGCCTGTTAAGAAGTTCAAGGCAGGCGCTATTTCTGCAACTGTCTGGGAAAACCAGGGACAGAACCAGAAAGGAGAGATTGTCAGCTTTAAGAGCATAAGCTTTGACAGGAACTACAAGGATGCTAATGGGGAATGGCAAAAAACCAATTCCTTAAGAACATCTGACATACCGAGAGCTGTTCTTGTTCTGAGCAAGGCTTACGAGTTCCTTGCTCTTAACAGCCCAGAGACAGAAGAAGATTAAGAGGTGATTCTTATGCAGCTATTACAAACAGCAAGAGTAGAAAAATTTAAAACCAAGAGCGAGGTACCGAGCATTATGGCTTCTAAAAAAGAGAAAGAGATGAGCATTGAGGATTTGCCAGGGATTGGAGCAGCAACAGGAGAAAAGCTAAGGTCAGCAGGCTTTGACAGCTTGATGAGCATAGCAGTGGCTACGCCAGGAGAGATTTGCGAGACTGCCGGAGTTACTGAGCTGACTGCTAGGAAAGCCATAAAATTTGCCAGGGACAATCTGGACATGGGCTTCCAGTCAGGCATTGACTTGTTGCACAAGCGAGAAAATATTGAGAAGCTAAGCACTGGCAGCAAGGCTCTTGACAAGCTTCTTGGCGGAGGCATGGAGTCTGGCGCTATTACAGAATGCTTTGGCCCTTATGGAAGCGGAAAAACCCAGATAGGTCACATGCTGGCAGTTCAAACCCAGCTCAAAGACCCTGATGCAGTAGCAGTATATATAGACACTGAGAATACTTTCAGGCCTAACAGGATTAAGCAGTTTGCAGAAGCACTAGGTCAAGACCCTGAGAAGATTCTTAAGAACATAAAGGTTGCAAGGGCTTTTAACTCAGACCACCAGATGCTCTTGGTTGAGAAGGCAGAGGAGCTTATAAAGCAAGGGCTCAAAGTCAAGGTTATAGTGGTTGACTCCCTGACTGCTCATTTCAGGGCAGAGTTTGTTGGCAGAGGCACATTGGCTGACAGGCAGCAAAAGCTTAACAAGCACATGCACGCGCTTGCAAAGCTAGCAGACATGCACAACCTAGCTGTTTATGTGACTAACCAGGTTATGGCAAAGCCTGACATGTTCTTCGGAGACCCGACAGAGGCTATTGGAGGCCACATAGTGGCTCACAACAGCACATATCGTGTTTATTTGCGAAGAGGCAAGAAAGGCACAAGAGTTGCAAAGCTCGTTGACGCGCCTGACCTTGCTGATAACGAATGCGTGTTCATGATAACTGAAAAAGGTATTGTGGATGCAGAATAGTTTTCTAGTTCGGAGGATTTCGCAAAGCGAATATCCTCCTTAAGTTTTTTCGCAAACCTTTTCGCAAAAGGTTTACTGAAAAAGGAATCATTGATGCGGAATAAGATTTTTTCTTCTTTTTTCTCTTATTTTTTTTATCAAAAATCAAAGAATACCTCTTCATTAATGTTGAGGTTTTACTTTGCTTCTTTGATTTTTGGAAATACTTCGGCCTTTAGGCCGAAGATATTTATTGTAAACTATTTTTTTCTTTGGTTTTTGCATCTTATTCTAAAGAGGAAGAGGGCAAAAACTGAAGCTTCTTGAGATTTCAATTGACGAAAGCTTTCCGAATTCTGTTTTATTTCTTCGAAAATTTGGCATAGCATTATTTAAATGAGTGGCGCACAAGATTTAAATATGAGGCTAAGTTATTCTTCAGGTATGAGGAAGTTCACGGCAATAATTCAGAAAGATGGGAACTGGTATGTTGCCAAGTGCGCTGAGATTGGGACCGTAAGTCAGGGCAAGACAATTGAAAAGGCTATTGCAAACCTTAAAGAAGCAACAGAGCTCTACCTCGAAGAATTCCCTATGAAGGAGTTCAAAAACACAAAAAACACAATTCTAGCGACTTTCGAGGTGGCTGAGGTTGCGAAGGCTTAAAACTATTTCTGGCAGGGAATGTGTTAAGATTTTATGCAAGCATTTTGGCTTTCAAATAATAAGGAGAAGAGGCAGCCATATCGTTTTAGGTAAGCAAACTCCAGGAGGAAGCATTGGCACTGTTGTTCCAGACCATAAGGAATTAAGGATAGGCACTCTCAAAGCGTTGCTAGAAATGGCAAGTGTCCTGGAAGAAGAATTCGCAGAGTACCAATAGCTAAGCTGGGAAATCTTGCCTGTTTTTCCAGTAAATTTATAAATAAAAACGCGTTTTTAAATCCTAAAATATACCTTTAAGGGGGGTACATAAATGTTTGGACAAAGAAGAAGATTTGCCCCAGTTAGAGAGGGCGATGAGTTGGATGTAAAGATAGAGGCTGTTGGAGAAAAAGGGGATGGGATCGCCAAGAAGCAAGGCTTTGTTCTCTTTGTGCCTAGCACCAAGGAAGGTGACGAGGTCAGAGTAAGAGTAACTCGAGTCTTGAGAAACGCTGGCTTTGCAGAAGTCATCAAAGGCGGAATCCCTAAGAAGCCAGAGGAAGGCAAGGAAGAGGAGCCTGCAGAAGAGGAAGCCTCTGAGCTTGAGGAAACCTCGGCAGAGATGGATTCAGAGGACTTTGGCGAAGAGAGCACTGAAGAGGAGCCTGCAAAGAAAGAATCAGAAGATAAGCCCGCAGAGCCTGAAGCAGAGGAAGAAGCCAAGAAAGCAGATGATGACTTTGACGATGACACAGGCGACGACTCTGACTTTGACGAAAAGAACTAAGCCAATAAGAAAAAGTTTTTAATATTCTTCTTTTTTCTATTATTCTTATATGAGATTATTCATAGCAATAGACTTGTCAGAACAAGCCAAGGAGAGCATTGAGAAGATAAAATCAGAACTCAAAGGAATCAAAGGAATAAAGCCAGTGGCCAAGGAGAACATCCATCTGACTTTGAAGTTCTTGGGTGAAGTGGATGATGACAAGGTTCCCGAGATAGTAAGAGCCCTCAGCCAGGTAAAGCTTAAGCCATTCAATATTTCGATTAGCAAGATGGGTGTTTTTCCTAATGAGCACAGGATTCAAGTGCTCTGGGTTGATGCTGAGCCAGCAGAGCCGTTGTTTGAGCTGAAAAAACAGATTGACGTTGCACTGCCCAGATTCAAAGATGATCATCCTTTCAAGAATCACATCACCTTTGCAAGGATAAAGTACATAGCTAATGATGCGGATAAGAAAAAGATAGTTGAGCTAATAACCAACAGACAGGTTGATAAAACAGAGCTCTTGGTTGACAAGTTCAGGCTTTACAAGAGCGAGCTAACGCCACAAGGACCTATTTATGAAGTTGTGGAGGAATTTCCAGAAAGATGATGAGGCAAGAAAGATGAATGAACAGGAGTTAGAGCAGGAGTACAGAGAATTCTTAGATAATATTCGCCAAAACCTTCAGTTCTCAGTGATGCAATACCCGCTAGATTCAGGCTTAGATATTGTGCGTTTCAAGCTTTCAGTTGAGAACTATGCCCAGGCAGCTCTGAAATGCACTTTAAATGATTATAATGCTTTCTTGGAAACAAGACAGGTTAATCTGTACTTTTCAGGGCTCTTTAGAAAAGAGGATGTCAAAGGGACTATTACCCTGCACGAAATACTCCGTGACGCAAGACCCTCGCATCCTTCGATGAAAGGCTTTTTCTCAAAAAACCTTAACTCAAGGTTTAGCAATACCTTAGGGTTGCACTGCGGCGGGGTAATTGCCCAGAAGCAAGCTGATGGGTTAATGCTCAGAATAATGGATTGGAACAAGAATAAAAGCATATCAGGAGATTATTTCCTGAAAGGAACAGCCAACTACAAAGAGTTTGATAACAGGCTTTGCAAGGAGCTAAGCTTGGAGAAATCTTTATAAACCCCTGCCTTTTCTTCCCCTCTAAAGCCCCGCTTCAAGGACGGCCGAAAGGGACTTGAAGCAAACAAAAAATCGCATAGCAATTTTTTGATCAAAAATTCTATTTGCGAATTTTTGTAACTGCAATGGGCGATAATAAGAGCGGTAATGGGTTCATTCTGTTACTGTTTTAAAAAAACTGAAAGGTGATTTAAATGACTGAAGAGCAACAATTACTGATACCGAACGATGAATACCTTAAATCAGGAATACACATAGGAACCAAGTTCAAGACCAGGTATATGGAGAACTTCATCTACAAGACCAGGCCTGACGGCTTGAGCGTGTTGAATGTCCAGCAAATAGATGCAAGGATTAGGGTGCTCATAAGCTTTCTATCCAATTATGCTCCTGAAGAGATAATGATTGTTGCCAGGAGGGAGAACGGCTGGAAGCCTGTAAAGCTTTTCGGGGATTTGACAGGGGCAAAGGTTTACATCGGCAGGTACCCGCCAGGAATCCTTACCAACCTCCAGCTAAAGAAGTTCGTTGAAGTAAAGATTGTGCTGGTAACAGACCCTTGGCCTGACAGGAACGCGGTTGAGGATTCCTTCAAGATGGGGCTTCCTATAATTGCTTTCTGCGACACCAACAACCAGCCTAATTTAATAGATTTGGTTGTTCCCTGCAACAACAAGGGCAAGAAGAGCCTTGGCTTGCTGTTCTGGCTCTTAACAAGAGGCTACATGGAGAACAGAGGGCTCATCAACAAAGGCGGATTCACTTATGTGGTTGATGACTTCGCTGCTGAGGAATGATTTTTTTAGTTTTTACCTTTCCACTTCCTTAATCCCTTCATCAACTATCCTGAACATTATGCTCTTGCCTTCTTCAATGCTCCTGTGCTTCCTGATAATGGCTATCCTGTTAGGACCGCTGTTCTTTAACTCTATCAAGCACTTGCTCATGTTCCGAAGAATTGTCCCGCCAACAAGATTTACTTTTCCTTTTTCTTCAAAGTCAGCATAGACCTGGGCTGTCATTATTACAGGAATGTCTTTTTTCCTTGCAATCTCCAATAAGTCATGCACCTGAGCAGCCATTGCATTGTTTATTCCTCGATTGTCCTCTCCCTGGAGAGCAGCCCTGTAAAGGGAGCTTATACTGTCAACAAAGATTATGCCTATATCCTGCTTTATGAGAGCCTTTAGCTTTGCAATCGATGCTCTCTGCTCCCTGAAATTAGTAGGCTTTAAGAACATAATCCTTTCAAGCACTTTCTTGTAGTCAGGGCATAATTGCTTGAATCGGGTTAATGAGAAATTACCCTCAGTATCAATGAAGATGATTTTCTGCCCCTTAACGCTGTTGGCAATGCACAGAAGGCACAAATTGCTCTTGCCGCTCCCAGCAGGCCCATAAATAGTTGTGATGACGCTCTTATCATAGCCTCCTTCCAATAGCCAGTCCATCACAGCAGTGCCTGTGCTGATCTTTGTTTCCATGGGAAAGAAAGAACTAATCAGTATTATATATTGTTTGTTGTTTTTGAAGAAAAATATTTATACTTGATAATTCAGATAAGTTATATGAGATTAAGGTTCATACCGGTTTTTATTATTTTGTTGATATTATCCTCTTCTGCCTACGGATTTATTGCTCAGAGTTGCAATTTTGGCCCTGAATTAAATTGTATCGGTTTTTTCTCTGAATATGATGGCCCTTACGTTTCTTTTATGATTATGTTGAAGCCGAGCCAAGAATTCGATAATTTAAGATTCGAAATACCTAATTGTGACACATCAGATGAGAGAGTCGATGGAAATCAGATAAACATCACTCTCAAATGTGTTCCAGAAAAATCAGATTATTATTACATCCCACCAACAGAGATGGAAGATTCAGATAGGTTCTCGTACAGAATGGAGTTTAATATTTTTGACGGTGATAAATTGATTGCGCGCGGAAGAATTTTTGACCCTTTTATAGCGCCGCCAAAAAACTTTAAACCATCATTGATTTTTAATGGATATTTGAAATATTATGGCTGGGTTATTCTATTTTTTCCAGGCGTGTTTTTAGTAATATTATTAGTAAAACAGAGAAAAAAGAAATAATCTCAATCCCTGCTCGTCCCCATGCAGGTGTCGTACATCGTTCTTAAGCCTTGCCTTAGTGTCTTTGGGTCTGCTACCTTTGCATGCACATAGGGCTTGATAATCCATTTCTCAGCAAGCTCAGGGTTGAGGAAGATGAAAGTTAATCCTGGCTTGGCTTTGAACAAGTCCCAGTGGTCAGCAAGCATTTTGAAGTTGTGCTCGTTGCACATGCACACAAAATAGGCAACCTCGCCTTCTTTCACAGATTTGAGCTTCTCAAGCGCAAGGTTCTCAGCGCAGTAATAAGTGGCTTTGCTCTCCCTGTACTCGCAGAGCACCCGGTCATCTTCTTCCTTGTAGCTTACAAGGTTCTTTTTTACCATGTCTATTTGTTTTATGTGGTGCACAGCCCATTCTCTCAGGTTCATGATTATTTCCTCTTTCTAACCATAAGAAAAGCAACGTATGGTATTGTAAAGCACACAAAATAGATGATGCCTATGAACAAGGGGTTGTGGAAGTTGCTTATTCCGATGCTGTTGTTTATTATGTTGACCCTGTTCACGACTATGAAGAAGTTGAAAAGAGCAGCTATGGGAATGATGAGGGAGAGGGATAGGTGGTGGTGGGGTTCAAGCCAGTGTAGGTCCTTGACTATGATTATTATGAGCGCACCTAGGAGGAAGCCAAAGAATCCTGTCAGGACATAGCTCCAGGTGTTGTTGCTGATCATGAGCACTGGTATGAGCACCACTGAGAGCAGGACCGTGCCTATTAGCCCAATAATCAGGGTGAACCAGTAAAGGCTGTTCTCAAGCTTCCTCATATGAGGATGCTTTTTCTTCTCTGCTTCTGCAAAGATTTTTTCTGCATGAGCAATCTCTTGCTTGCTCCAGCCCTTCAGATGAAGCCTTTTTCTCATAGCTCTGAATTAACCTTGAGTGTATTTAAATTTTTCTTTTTAGTTTCAACTAGGGAAGCCGCCTCAGCCGTTGCTCAACAACAGCAAAGATACGAGTTCGTTATGCTAGAGAAAAACTAGCTAAGCCAGTAAGCTATAGAAAAGTAATAAGATTTTTACCAGGCTGATGATACTATTTCTTGCTATTTCTTTCGCAGAGGCAATGTTTCGTTTTTAATGTCCTTTGACATCACAATAAACACTACCAGTACCGAGATGAGCAAAAGAAACCCGAACATCTTGGCAACTGCAAACGCTGAGAACATGAGCAATATTCCCCAAAAGCCCAAGAAGATGGCAAATATCATATAGTTAGGGTGCACATAATCAGTTACTTTATTTCCCATGAATACCACCTCTCTAAAAACACTTAAGCTTTTATATAATGTAGAGGTATTTATACTTTTCGATTGGAATATCAGCTAGGCTTTACATGTTATTTTAGTCGGATTTGTGCGCAAAGACAGAGTTTCCAAAAAATTTATATAAGCCAAAACCTGTTATGAACATTTATGAGACAGTTAAAGAAAAAGCCGCATCATCATCCTGAGCTGATAATCCTTGTCTCTCTCGTGGCTATTTTTTGCTTGATAATCATTTTTCTAAGGGCTGGCTAAGGGGCTGCGGGCTGCTTTCCTCTCCATTTCCATTAGTCTCCACTTTTGCAAAGCCAACCACCTTATCGCCTTGCTCCAGCTTCATGATCCTAACTCCCTGGGTGCTTCTGCCTATCACGCTTATGTTCTTTACTGGTATTCGTATGAGGATGCCGTTCTTTGACACTATCATTATCTCGTCTTCATCAGTAACAGTCCTTACATCAGCTACTTTGCCGTTTCTTGGGCTGCATATTATGTTCCTAACGCCTTTTCCTCCTCTGCTCGTGAACCTGTACTCTGCTGTGCTTGTCCTTTTTCCATAGCCGTTCTCTGTGATGGTAAGCACTGTCTTTTCATCTTCAGCTATTATCATGCCTATTACTGCATCATCCTTCCCAAGCCTCACCCCTCTTACTCCGAAGCTGCCCCTGCCCACTGGCCTGACATCCTTTTCATGGAACTTGACTGCTTGGCCATTCCTGCTTGCCACGAGCATTTTCTGGCTGCCGTCTGTGAGAACAACCTCTATTACCTCATCTCCTTGGTTAAGGTTAATAGCTATTATTCCTCCCTGCCTCGGCCTGCTGTACTCGCTTAGGTTAGTCTTCTTGACCAAGCCTTGCTTGGTTGCAAAGATTAGGTAGTGCTTGTCATCAAATTCCCTTACTGGTATGACGGTTTCTATTTTTTCATCAGGCTCCATTCTCACTATGTTAATGATGGGCTTGCCCTTGCTTACCCTCTCAGCCTCAGGGATGGTGTAGACTTTTAGCCAGTAAACCTTTCCCTTGTCGCTGAACACGAGCAGGTAAGAGCGGGTATTTGCTACAAAAATGTTCTCTACAAAGTCTTCTTCCTTGGTTGTAGCGCCTATTACTCCTCTTCCTCCTCTTTTCTGCGTCTTGTAAACATCTATGGCCTGCCTCTTGATATAGCCTGCGTGACTGACAGTGATGACATTTTCCTCTGGCTTTATCAGGTCATCAATCTCTATCTCGTCCTCTCCGCTCTCCTCAATTGCTGTTCGTCTCTCATCGCCGTACTTCTCAATAATCTCTTTCATCTCGTTCTTGATTATGCCTAGAATCCTGTTCTCATCAGCAAGTATCTCCTTTAGCTTCTTAATCAGCTCAAGCAGCTCTTTGTGCTCGTCCTGTATTTTCTTCTGCTCAAGGCTGGTAAGCCTTTGAAGCTTCATGTCAAGTATTGCCTGGCTCTGCTTGTCTGAGAGCTTGTAAACAGTTATCAGGTTTTTCTTGGCAACAACAGGGTCTTTTGAGCTCTTAATGAGTTTGATAACAGCATCCACATGTTCCAGAGCAACTAGCAAGCCTTTTATTATGTGTGCTCTTTCCTCTGCCTTTTCAAGATCAAACTTGGCCCTCTTCCTAACTACAACTCTTCTGTGTGTCAGGAAGCTTACCAATAGCTCCTTGATGCCCATGGTCTTGGGCTTTCCATCCACAAGCGCTAGCATGATGGCTCCAAAGCTTTCCTGGACCCGGGTGTGCTTGTAGAGCTGGTTCTTCACAACCTCAGGGTTAGCCCCTCTCTTCAGCTCAAGCACTATCCTCATGCCTGTCCTGTCACTTTCATCTCTTATGTCAGAAATGCCTTGTATGGTCTTGTCATTAACAGCATCAGCTATCTGGGTTATTAGCTGGGACTTGTTGACCTGGTAAGGGATCTCTGTCAGCACCAGGCTTTGCTTTTCCTTTTTCTCCTCTTCCACAATCCTTGACCTGACAATAATTGCTCCTCTTCCGTTCCTGTAAGTCTCTATTATCCCCTGCCTGCCTATTATTATTCCGCCTGTAGGGAAATCAGGGCCTTGGATTAAGCCAAGAAGCTCATTAACCTCAATACTTGGATTATCTACTAACACAATGATTACCTGACAAATCTCCCTTAGATTGTGAGGGGGAACATTAGTGGCCATGCCAACAGCAATGCCGCTGCTTCCATTGATTAACAGGTTAGGAACCTTGCTTGGCAGCACAACAGGCTCTTTCAGGCTGGCATCAAAGTTTTCCACAAAGTCAACTGTTTCCTTGTCAATGTCTGCAAGCATCTCATCGCTAATCCTTGCCAGCTTTGCCTCGGTGTACCTCATGGCTGCAGGGTTATCTCCGTCAATTGAGTTATGGACGAAAACTCCGGCTGCCAAAGAAAAATTATGCGTTTTCTTAATTGTTAAGTCATAAACATCTTCTGTGTAATTCAAGATTTCAGTATGCTTGACTCGGTGATTGGCACAAGCTTCATTAACCAAGTCCAGCACATCATTGTTGGCGTAGTACTTGTTGAACGCAGTTTCCCAAGTCGGTGCTGAGCCATAAGGATAAACCTCGTTTCGATACTCTTCATAGATGTACGCATTTAATGTGCCTTCTTTTTCAATGGCAGTCCGGCATATCTTTAAGAATTTCTTTTTTCCAGTGAGATTGGTTGTATGGTTTTTGTTTCCTTTGATGATTTTCTTTTTCATATCTTCCCTGTAGGCCGGGTCTTTCCAAAGTTTTTTTAATGTCGTTGTTGCTCTTTTACTAAAAATTTTTCTTAGTTCCGGATGTTTTCTTATGTGCTCCTTGTTTATTATGGATAGGTTCTCACACATTTTAGCACGATATTCTTTATCCTGCCAATTCTTTCGATTCCTCTCGCTCATCCTTTTTGAACAGGCTTCCTGGTTTTTAGGATTGCTCCAGAACTCTCTTCTTCCTTCAGCAAGCTTTTCTACATATGCAGGGTCAGTTGCATGCCGGATGCCTGCCAGGTCTGCATGCAGTTTCCAGTGCTCTGCCCAATGCATCCTTTCAACATTTTCAGGATTATTATTTTGTTTGTTAAAGTCCTTATGATGCCTTACTCTGCCTTTGGATTTTGCATAAACCCTATTTCTTAGGTTGAACTCATCAGCCAGGTTATGGGCAAAAATCCACTGCCCGTCATTTGGCTGTAATATTAACTCATAGCCTGCTAAATCCTCAGAATATTCTTCTTTAGTTGAGATTCTCGTATACAATGGCATTAACGAATCTCCGGATTTAAGTTCCCGGGCTTCTTTATATTCGTCGTTTCTTAGCATGAACCTATGATTTAAAGTGCATCTTATCTCCTCGCCATTGTCAAGAACTATTTTCATGATTTTTGCATCCTTTATAGTTAGCCTCGGCTTTATTATCCGGGCAGTCTCAATATGGCCGTTATTATTAATAGTGTAAGTATAGTTTTGTTTACTTTCAGAATCTTCTTTTACTAGCTGCCCAAAAGATAATGCGCGTCCATCTGCCAATTTAACTTTTGTATCCTTGGTGAAACATCCAAAATTCCCCTGCCCCATGATTAAGGGGTATCTTAGCGAGAAGTTCTGCGCCATCCTTACAAGGGCATCATAAACAGCAGTGTCTCCGTGAGGATGATATTTACCAAGCACCTCTCCAACAATCCTTGCGCACTTCTTGAAGGGAGTGTTGTATCTTATCCCCATATCGTTCATTGCATAGAGAATTCGCCTGTGAACAGGCTTCAAGCCGTCTCTTACATCAGGCAGGGCTCTTCCGATAATTACGCTCATGGCATAGTCCATGTAGGACGATTTAACCTCATTGTCAATGACTGCCTTGATTATCCTTTTCTCATCCACCAGTATCTGAGCAGGAGTGTCCTCACTAGGTTTTCCTTGCTCTTTTTTAGGCTGGTCCTGAGGCTTGTCTGATGCCATGGTCTACCTTGTAATTTCGATAAGATTTCTAAAACATCAGTTTTAGAATCAAAAATTCGACAAATGAATTTTTGTTTTATCGTCGATAAAAAGTAAGATAACGGGCTTTATAAGTGTTGTGATTTTCTTAATACTTTTCAATATAGTAATTATATCCTCTTTTTGCTCAAAATTCGCTTATAAACATGATGAAAAAGAATCAAACCCTCTTCACAATCCTGCTCTTCTTTAGGTTAGAATGAATCTTGAACCTATGGCCGCAATAAACACAAGTCTTGATGCTGCTCGCAACCTTTTTAGGATTAGTCTTCTGCCTGTTCTTGCACTTAGGACAGATAACGATGAGCATCATGCCTTTAAAGAAGCAGAATAAGTTTATAAACCCTACGCCGGGATGTCCAGTGCATAACGCACAGAAAGCTTTTTATACTCTTAAATGAAAGGTCAAGGAAGATAAAGCTTTTTTAGCAAAAAAGGAGGAATAAGAATGGCTGAAGAAAAAAAGAATTTTGGATTGGCAATGATAGCGATTGTGGCGATTGTGGCGATTGTTGGGGTTGTATCTCTCATAAGATTTGAAAAAACAGAAACCGCCACAACAACTTTCAGCGAAGAAAATGTTGGCGGTCAAGCTATATACGGCGGAGTGAGTCCCTATCTTCATTACCAAGTTTGCATGGCCTGGGCAAAACAACTTGCTGCTGATACTCACGCCGGGTTTACGAATGTAGACGTAGCATGGGATGCTTGGAAAGATCAATGCGGCAAGTACGCAAATTAAGTTCTTAAGACTGATCTAGAAACATTTATCTTATTTTAATATTAAAAATAAATATGAAATTCACAACAATAAAGTTTCATAACTTGTTTTCTTTATTTTCTTAAGTGCTTCATCATAGTTCTCAACTTTTTCCTTGAGCACAGAAAGCATTTTCTTAAAAGTGTCATGATTGGTTAAGCCTTTGGTTTTATCTTCAGGCAAGGTTTTCAAGAAATTAAACAAAACCCTCTTAGGCCTTTCCTTTGCATAGGGGCAGGGCTCTAGGAAGCCAGCAACTCCGCATCCTGCAGTAAAGACTGGCTTTTTAAGATTAAACATTCTGCAAAACATGCCCTCGATTTCTGGCCTGCCGAATACCAGCATTGGCTTGATTAGCGCAACACCAGAATCAAGCTCTAGCTTGGGGAAGAAATGAGAGAAATGCTCCAACTGCTCATCTTTGAACTTTATGTTATGCAGTTGCCCATAATCAATTCCTTTCTCAGCCAACTCCTTGTTGCTGATGCCAAAAAACTCAACAAAATAAGCCAGTAAATCATAGTTGTTGTGCGCTGTTGCTATGATTATTCTATTATCCTTTTTATTCTTCTTTGCAATGGTTTCAGCAATGATTTTTCTTCGCACCTGCTTGCATAATAAGCACGGATTGGTCGTGAGCTTTAATTGCTCATAACTGGTTTCTGCTGTTTTTGACGTGAAGTTCTTCAGTCCCTTGCTTATTTTCTTTATTGCGGCAGTGATTTCTTTTTTTTGCTTGCCAAAAACCATCTGAGGGAAAACCACATTAAGGAACTCCAGCTTCAAATCCTTCCTTTTCTTTGCATACTCCTTGAACAGATAGCTCATTGCTGTTGAGTCCTTGCCTCCGGAGACAAGAACATACACTTGAGCGTTTTTAGGCAACAAATCGCATTCAGAAACATATTCTTCAAACATCTTAAGGTAATCAGTTAATTCCATTTTAGATTTTTTTATTTTAAAAAGAATTTATTGGGCCGGGCTTATAATCCCTCTTTTTGCTCTTCTTCAGAGCCCTCGTTATCCTCTTCATCTCCCTCTTCTTCTGCATCTCCTTCGTCTGTTTCTTCCTCAGGCGCTTTCTCTTCCTTATCAGGCCAAGTTAGCTTGCTCTTCTTCTTTTCTTGTCCTGATTCTTCTTCTTTCTCCTCAACCTCATCCTTTGGCTCAGCGCCTTCTTCTTTTTCTTCCTTATCATCACTTTTTAGCCCGCTCTCCCTCATAATCTCTTCTATCTCTTTCTCAATCTCTCCTCTGCGCTTGAAAGACTCGTCCTGCTCAAGCTCATCATTCCTCTGGCTTAGCTCATCAATCCTCTTGTCAATATCCTCAATGAATCCCTGGTCTGGCTTGTTGTTCTCAATGTTCAGCTTTGGCTCAGGCTCTCCCATCTCTTCCACAACCTCTAAGTCTCCGAGCTTGTGCTTTTCTTTCTCCTCTTCCTGCTTGACTGCTTCAGGAGACAGCTCAACAACTGCCAGGCTCCCAAGTTTTTCCTCAGGCTTCAGAAAAGCCTCGCTTTTCTGGGGCAGCAAGCTTTCGCTTGCTTGCTTTGGCTCAGGCACTTTCACATCTTTGAAGGTCTCCTTTACTGCTTCGTGGCTTGGAACATCGAAGTACTCAAAGAACTTTGGAGTTAGGCTTATCTTGAAGCTTCTTCCTTCCTTTTTCTTCTCAACAAATCCAGCCTCCACCAGCACTCCTACGTGCTCATAAGCATTTGTGCCCCTGATCTTTATCACCTCTGCCTGCATTGCAGGCGCCTTGTAGGCAATCACAGATAAAGTTTCAAGCACAGGGAAGGGCAGCTCTGTGTCAGAAACAATCTTGGTTACCAGGCCAAGGTACTTCTCGCGGACATTAAGCTTCCAGTTAATTCCGCTTTGCATAAGCATCAGGCTTGTGTCCCGCTCATCATACTCTTTTTTCAATGCCTCAAGGGCTTCATGAACCTCTTGCTCAGAGCTGGTTGTGAGCCCTGCAAGCTCCTGCTCGCTCATCATCTTTCCTGACGAGAACAATAATGACTCAATCTGTTTTTTTAGCTCCACGTTTTTTAACACCTTCTTTCTTCACGCCTTTTCTATAATAAGCATCTCCTTTCTTCTCCAGCTTTCCCTGATTGACAAGGGCTTCGAAGAAAGGCTTTAACTGCTCCTCTTCAATGCCTATTTTTTCCCCTATCTCCTTTGGCTTGTGATATTTCTCAGCAGCAAGAAGAACAGCATTCTGTATGAGAGCGTTCATGCTCTTAACAAGCAGGTTATCAGCAGTAGTGGTCTGGCGGACGCTCACAGCTATCTCATGAATCCTTGATATCAAGTCATTCAGCCAAAGGGTTATGTCCTTGTCTGTGAGCTTGAACTCTGCAGGCGCAATTATCTCGACGCTGGCAGGCATGAAGTTGACGCAAACCCAGACCAGCTTCTCAAGCTTGTCAAAGAGGATTTCCACATCTGCATAGGTGCTCCACAAGCCGCCCTCAATCTCCTCGGCAGCGCCAAGCTCTTCATTGAGCACTGTGACATCAGGCTCTTTCTTTACCTTTTCCAGGTACATCGTGAGGGTCTTCTCAACATGCTCTTTTGGGTTGCCTATAATCTCAAAGCTCACCTGAGCCAGCACAGCCCCCTGCTTAATCCTCTTATTAATCTCTTCTTCTTTCATATGATTCCTGAATTAAGAAGGATATTTAAATTTATGGGAAATTTCGCAAAATTTCCAAGATTTTGAAGGTTTTGCATAGTTTTGTATTTAAATGCGAAATTTCTCATTCAAAAAATCAACAAATCTTTGATTTGTTGGTTCATCAAATGCTTTTGATGAAACCCGCGGTTTTTGTTATCTTTTTCTGGAAAGCACCAAGCCGACGATAACCAAGGCAGCGACAGGGATGAGCAGGTAAGGGGCTTTCCTGGCAATCTTCATATTGTCTGATTCATAAACCACGCTTCCCGTGGCTGGCAGGCTAAGGCTGGCTTCGGTTTTATTGGTTTCCTTGACTTCTTTTGTTTGCTTAACGGTGTTATCTTTGGAAGTTTTATTTTCCGAGGCTAATGCATCCAGGCTGCTCTTTTTTTCCTCACCTACCAATTCGAATAGCAAAGCTCTTGTATCAGCTAGCCTGCCGCTGCATATGAGCTCAAGGGCAAACAGGTTAAGGCCAGGCTCTGCGCTCACATTAAAATCGAGTGTTCCAGAACTGTTAAGGGTAATGTTTTGCCTTCCTG
Organism: Candidatus Nanoarchaeia archaeon; assembly: GCA_035256305.1. Taxonomy (GTDB): domain Archaea; phylum Nanobdellota; class Nanobdellia; order Woesearchaeales; family SM23-78; genus SM23-78. The sequence goes on along the minus strand of DATEYH010000079.1, from coordinate 859 downwards.
TTATTGACAATAATCCTAATGCACAAGAATTGTTGGATTTTATATTAGCGTAAAGAGTGATGTTTTCCTTGTAATTCTTTGTGCGAGTGTAGAAGGAGGTTATGCTCCCTTTTCCCAGGCTGCTAGTACTACTGCCACTGCTGCTGCCAGAGCTGCTGCTTTTTTCACCAGCTGCTTTCTCCTTAGCTGTGCTTTGCTTGGCTGTTTCTTCTTCGCAGCTGCCTTCCTTGCTGCCTTCAATAGTAATTTCTATTTCATCCCTCTCGCCAAGCCCCTCAGCTACAAGGCTATAAGTGCCGTCTTCATACTTCTCCTCACAGTTAGGCTTTAAGAAAACAATAATGCTTATGTTATAATCAGAATCCTTCCTGTTCAGGTAGAATTTCGTAGTTTCAGACACTTTCTTCTCATCCTTCTCTGCATAAACACTAATCACGCTCTTGCTGGTGTCGCCTTTGTGGATGCTGAGCTCAACATTGAAATCTTCTCCAAACATCAGGTCTCTGGTTGCAGGAAGCTCGACATCATCAATGTATATGCTTGACTCAGGATTGCTTTCCTCCTCGCTATTCTCAATATTCGCATCAGGGTTCCTGAAAGCAATCATTTTCTGGTTTTCCAGCTCAGGATTGGAGTTGTTGCAGCCAACAAACACAAGCTTATTTCTCACAATAAAAACCTTGTCTGCCTCATCAATGCTTGGAGTGAAGGTTTTTGTGTTGGTATTGGTTGTGTTGGTTCTTTTTTTAGCCTCGCTTCCAAACAAGTCCTCAACCCAATACTCAATTATGTAATCAATAGAATCATTGCTGACAGAATCCTTGGTGATAAAGTTTATTATCTTCACGCTTTCTCCATT
>DATEYH010000078.1:0-11137 GCA_035256305.1 Candidatus Nanoarchaeia archaeon | reverse complement strand
AGTTGAAATCCTAAAAGCAGGAGCAGTCTTTCACAAGGATGTCAGCAAGAAAATCGGAGATGACATTTTTATTCGCTTTAAATGTAATATTTATCAATTATGAAGCATTAAAGGAATGATTTTTATGGCAGTAATACCAGGTATCAAATACCTTGAAACAAGGGCAATGCTGATAGAAAGTATTAGAGATGAAAGCACCAGTGTCCTTGAGCAAGAGGCAGAGGACCATGCGTGCTATTTCTGCAACAAGCGAATCCATGGCAAGATGATGATTCTCTCTGAGAAAGAGATTATTGGCAAAAGAGAGTCTGAAACTAATTATTTCATTCACCCTGACTGCTATGAAGAGGCAAAGCAGCCTCCTGAATTAGTGAAGTACAAAATTAGAAACCCTTTTTCCCCAAACTAAGCTCATCATTCTTTTAGGAAAGCAATCTCTCTCTTCTGCTTCTCAGCAACTCCAGGAGTCTCAATGGCAAGCCAGCTGTCCTTTGGGATTAGCTTTTTCACAAGCTCCAAGTCAAGCTTTCCCTCCCCAAAATTAAGATGCCAGCTCTTGCCATCCTTGTTAAGGGGAGTGTCTGTTACATGAAAGTAGCTTGGCTTTAGTGCAAGGAATTTCTTAAAGAAAGGTTTTATCTCAAGTTTTTTAGCCATTGCATACTCTGCTGCATGGGCAAAGTCAAAGCAGAACTTCACACCAGTAGCCTTCGTCACCTCTGCAATCTCTTCAGGAGTCCTGCATAAGTGCTCAAAACCCCAGGAAGCAGGAGGAACATTCTCTATCATTAATCTTGAGTCAAAGTTTTCCTTTATGAAGCTGTTAAGGTTGTTCAGGGTGCAGTTTTCATCCTCCTTCATATCTGCGTGGAAGATTATCTTGTCGCTTTTGAACTTGTCAGCCAGCTTAACAGCCCAATGCAACGCCTCCAGGCTTTTCTCCTTTCTTGCAGGGTTGCAAAGATTGTATTTCTGCCTGAAATGAGGCAGGTGAATCACAACTGGCTTTTTGTATTTTAACAAGAAGTCGCAGTCATAGCCAGGCAATGCATAAACCTCAAAGAAGTCTGCATAAGGACTAATCTCCTCAATGTATTCCTCTGAATTCATTGGTCCAATCTTGACACCGACGCGCATGCGTCGCAAAGAGAATTAATAGTTTATAAATTTTGTTAAACACTCAACGCTAGAAAGCCGGCAATGTTCTCTGATCTCTGTTGTATCTTTCCAATCTTTTCGGAGGGTTCACCTGCTTCCACTCAAAGCCCCACTTCTTAAGCATGTCCAAAGCATTCGGACTAATAGTTGGGCTTGCAAGGATTCCCTTAACCCTTTTCAATTCTATGCCTTTGAGCTCGCTAATCTTCTCAACATACCTTCGCAACTGAGTAACGCATTGCAGGCTTGCAGTATATCTCTTGCACTCAACAACCACTAGGTTGCCTTGCTTGTCATGGCCAAAAACATCTATAAATCCGAACTTGGTGTGTTCTTCGCGCGATAATGGCTTGAAGTCCTTGCTTATAAGTTCAGGATGGTTCTTGAGCATGTCGCTCATGTCCTTCTCATTGCCTGCGAGCTCCTGCTTGATCCCGTCTTCAAGCTTGTGGCTCATGAAGCTATGAACCCTGAAAATCTCTAAGTCAAGGTAATCCTTGGTTTCAAGGTTCTGGGCTTTTAGCAAGAGATGGTTCTCAAAATTCTCAAGCACAATCTTAGAGTTAGGCTTCATGTAGTTGATAGGGTTGCCTCCTTCTGGCTGGTGCACGATCAGGGCATTGTCTGCCTTGACAATCACCATCCTGTCTCCCGGAGCAAGAAAAGCCTCTGCCCTGCCACTGTACCTGATCTCGCAATTGCAGAAAAACACTATACTCTCATTCCTAATGATTGCATCCTGAAACTTCTCTTTGAAATCAATAAGCTCCATTATAATAGAACAGAATACTGGGGTAAAATAAAAAGGTTTGGGTTATTGGGGTTAATAAGAAAATATTTAAACCCATTAATCTAAGTTTAAGGTTAAATGAAAAAGGGCGGGTTTTTAGTTATCTTTTTAGCATTCTTAATGTTAGTTCTAAGTGCTATTGCTGCTTCTACAGTCACGGATTATGATTTGCTTCGCGCTGACAGGGCAGAGACCTATTTTCTTGGCGACAGGAATCAGGGTTATTATAGGACTGAGTTTAATGTTCCTTCAGGAGACATTTGGAGGGCTGTGATTAATGTTGGTGAGCAGGGCATTTTGTACGTTAATGGGCAGCTGGTTGATTTTAAACCTTTTTTTATGAGGCGCCAAGGTTTTACTGAGGCTTACAGGGTGCATGCGGTTGATATTGAGCCTTACTTGAATCCTGGTCAAAGAAACTGTATTGCGCTTTTTTTCCAGAGAGTAGGAATTGATAATACTAATGATCCTATGGCTTATTTGCATGGTAAAGTAATCATGTCTACTGGGCAGCAAATAATCCTGGATATGGATACTGGTAATTCTGAAGTGTCTTGGAAGTCTACTGCTAATGAGCAGTCTGGCTGGAATCAAGTAGGTTTTAATGATGCTAGCTGGGATAACCTTCAGAGGAAAATCTTGGCCACTGCCGCGATCAAATACTTGGAGAGCTGGCCTGGTTATGACGGCAGACTTGTATTTGAGAATCCCCATCCGACAGAAGACAAGCTTTTCTTCAAGGATAATGCTGCTATGATTGTTGATGTTGTTATTCCAGAAGGCTTGACTGGAGATATAAAATATGTATTAGAAAAAGTTAATGAAGGAGGTACTTATACCCAAATAACAACAGGGACTCAAAGCACTTTTTCTAACAGGGCGAGTGACAAGTCAAAGGTTTACAGGCTTAATATTGGGACTAGACCTAGCGGAGTTTATACATTGCAAGTAAGCCTTGTATCAGGAAATACAACAATTGAAACCAGGATTCCTGAAGCCATGGTGGTTGTTGGAAAAGTTTCACAGCAAGAAATTGATGGCTCAAGCCTGGAGCAAGGTCTCAGCTTAGAGCTAGAGGGAGAGATTGACTTTACTGACCCTGCTAATACTGATTGGATTGAATCTTATACCCTTGATGGCGGCGGAGGCTATGATCCTGATGGTTACACCACGCTCCAAAAATATCAGCCAACAATAGTAGACACAGGCACTTTGCGCTACAGGCAAACTTATAATGAAACTCATGCAGTATTTGCTTATAAGTATACTTTCCAGCATCCTGGCGACTGGTACTTGCTAGTTTTGGAATACCCTGATGATGCTAACCGAATGATTGGATTACACATATCGCGCCTGGAAACGCCTGCAAATTATGTTGAAGTTGATTATAGATTCAGAGGTGAAAATGGGGCTACAATTATGACCGGCTATAAGTTTCCTCTTAGTGGTGAGATGAAAGAATTTAAATTGATTCACAGAGCAGATCCAGGCCTTCATTCAGTAGATATCGTCGCTATAAAAAGAGGGCTTGCCGCTGCTGCTAAGAAGATTAGAATTTATCATATAAATAATGATGAACTGCCAGTATTATCCCAGAACACTAATAATCCCCGCAGGCTCGGGCTTCAATATGAAAGCACGATCGGGACTGGTGTTAATTTTGGGATCAATGATCCTGGATTATCAGGAGGAGCTCATAGCGGATATACATATGAAAATCTTGGGTATGACATGCTTCAGATTAAAACCCAGAGGCTGCTCTGGCAATTGGATGTTATGGTGCACCATGTCCAGTATATGCGCTTCTTAGGACGTAACTTTTATGTTGTAGGAACATATATGTATATGGATGATGAAAAGTCATACAAACCTCCTTATATGATTAAAACTGCTGAAATTAATCCTGTCGCTGACATCAGGGATGTTGCGCTCAGAGTTTTTGAGGTAAATAATATTGAGATGATGTCAACAATAGAATACTCTAATCTCTGGGGTTTGAGGCTTCAAAAAGATGCGGTTTATGGTGTTAATGTTAATGATACCAGAGCTTATAGCAAAGATGGGAAACCTGTGGCTGATGCTACTCCTCAACTTAATATTGCGCATCACTGGATTCAGCAGGCTTTTAACTTTTCCATGAATCAGATAGCTTATAAGTTCAGCAGCAATCCTGCTTGGAAAGGTTTTTTCTTTGTCGTTTACCCAACATTTTCTTCACCTTCTTTTTGGGCAGAGCAGTATTCTAGGACAAATGCAAATGCTGATCCTCTTGCAACAGACTATTCTGATGCGACTATAGCTGCTTTTGAGACCGATACGGGCATTAGTGTTCCTGATGAGCCTTATGATTCTGGTAGGTTCAATAGGAGGTATACTTTTTTGACTAGTTCTTCTATGCGCGACATCTGGATTAATTGGAGAATACAGTTTGTTAGAAAATTTGCTTTAATGGCAAAGGGCATATTAGAACAGTATAGGGATGATACTTTTATAATTCAGGGTTATTATATTGATGTTCCAGCACATTATTTTAGGCTTTTAAAAGGAATGCCTTATATTGATTATTTGAGGCTTTTAAGCTTGGATCCCAGCATATATAAGAACGATAATAAGATGTGGGTCGCGCACTACATGTTTCCGCCTGACAGGAATATGTTAGCTTATTATTTGCCAGATTATCCAGGCTATGTGTATTATTCCCAATACCTTGGTTCTTGGGATGTGAAAAGCAATCCTGAAGTGTTTGCATTGTTTGATGCTGATAATAAGAGGGCGGTTGCTTTTTATGAGGGATGGCTCGAGATTAATTATGAGTACCAAGCAGATCAAAACCCTGCACCTTGGCCGGTGCGAAAGAATTATGCTCATGAGTTCTTTATTAGACCCAGGGATTATTATGTTCAGGAGAGCTTTGCTTATGCAATGATAGGCTTAGACCCACAGATATTAATGCATGGTTTCCTTGATATGGGCGATCTCAATATCTATGGTCAGGAGTACAGGGAGTTTTCGCAAGTATTTACTAAGCTTCCTCAGGGAAAGTTCCTGCCTGTTCTTAACACTGGTTTTGGCACTAATCTTGCTATAAAACAATTGCAGGATGGTGGTACTTATTGGTTTTATGTTGTTAATCCTGGTTATTGGAATGTAAGTGCTACCTTGAATTTGAGGAATGTTAATAGTGTTTACGAGGTTGGTTCTTCTGGCACTGCTAGTTTTAGTAATGGCAATTTGTACTTTAATCTTAGGCCTTTTGGTATCAAGGCTTTTAAGGCTACGACCAGTAGCGGCGGAATTAACAGTTATAGCGTTGCTTCTTTGTCTGATTCTGATTTGGCTCATATGAGGAATTTGATTTCTTTGGTGAAGGACAGTTATCCTCCGGTAAAGAGTGTTCTTGGCATTAAGGGTGATAATGAGACCTTTATTATTAATACAGCAAACCAGGCTGAGCTTGATATTGCTAATGGTAATTATGCTAGTGCTTGGCAAAAATTAACCAATTGGAGGTATTGGATGTTTGCTTATGATAAGATTTTTAATTATCTTGGTTTGGTTGCTAGGTTCAGAACAATTCAAACAGGAGCTAATACTGTGAGTTTTGATGCAGCGGATTCAGCTTCTTATAGGAAGCCTATTGTTGCTTATGATTGGATTTTTGGTGACGGAACAACAGGTTCAGGAAAAACTGTTTCTCATAGGTATGCTTCTGCAGGGGCATATACAGTTAGGTTGACTGTAAAAGATTTTGATGGCAAGACTAATTTATTAACTAGAAATGTTACTGTTAGTGTTGTTGGTGCTAATCCTGCTGATTTCAATGTTGATGGTGTTGTTGATATCTATGATGTTGTTTTTGTTGCTTCTCGTATTGGCACAACTGATTCTAGGGCTGATGTTGCTGACCCTAAGGGGGTTATTGATATGTCTGATTTGATTTTTGTTACTAGTCGTTTTGGCCAGATATGAGGCGCGGGAGGTAGTGGAGGCACTGCTCTAAAACAATAGAATCATTCCTGGCAATGGCTTCCTCGAATTTGACTTTGAAGTCAGTTAGCTCCGTGAGTAAAGAGAAGAAAAAGATAAGATAATAAAAAGTTTTGGGTTATTCTTGGATTATTGCGTTGCCTTATATATGCGTAAAGTATTTATAGCAAAACTCCTGGGTTAGAATTTATGAGAAAGATTTTCATATTAAGCGTATTAGCATTAGTTTTGCTAATTGCAGTACCGACAGCAGTATTGGCAGATGCTGACATCGACGATAACGGAGTAATTGACTTATCAGATTTAATCCTAGTAACAAATTTCTTTGGCAAAACATCAGGCTATGACTCAGAAGCAGACTCTGACACTAACGGGATAATTGACATCTACGACGTAGTGTACGTAGCCAGCAGAGTAGGAACAACAATGCCTGAAGAAAATATTGTTTACGCAAACAGCTGTAATCTTGCTGATGTAAAAGCGGCTATAGACTCTGCAAATTACGGAGATATTGTCCAGCTACCAGAGGGAACATGTGATTGGGATAATGAACTGCTTACTTATAAAGAGGTTCATGTTCGCGGAGCAGGCAGGGACAAGACGATTATACGAAGGTCTCCTTCTTCTCCTTCGCATTACGTGTTCATTTATGATGCTGAGAGAGTTGACGGCCAGCCTGAAACCATTGCCCGCTTCAAATTCTCAGGTATCAAGCTTGTTGATCCGCGAGGACCTTACGGAGATTATAATTCCAGCCAAATTACTGCTGGATTAACTTTACGTTACGGAGCAAAGGATTTCCTGGTTTATGATAGCGAATTCCAAGGATTCTCAGATGCTGGTGTGTTTGTAAGGGATTATGAGAGGGACCACGTACTAATCCCTGATGGAAGGAGCTGGGGAGTCATATATAATAATCGCTTCATTGACTGTTACATGGGCGGGCTCGGCTACGGTGTTTCAGTATATGGCAGCCAAGACAAGGACTGGGACATACACCCGCTTGACTTGGGAGGCTCTCATGCTGTTTTTATTGAAGATAATTATTTTTCAGGAGAACGGCATACAGTTGCATCTGGCTCCGGCTCAAGATATGTCTTTAGGTACAACACAATAGAAAATAATAGGCGCTCCCACATGATTGACGCCCACGGATGGACTGGTGATGAAACTTATTCAAATCGCGGCTCACGCCAGTATGAAATATACGGAAACACCCTTATAGGGAATAATGTGCACTACCCGGACGGCATTGGCATAAGAGGTGGTGACGGAGTTATATTTAACAATGTTATGCGCAACTATGTAGCTTATCCTATATTCCTTACCCATGATAACATGTATCTCTGCTGTACTAATGATAGCTATCCTTGCCATGACCAGATCACTGAATTACACATGTGGAACAACACAGAGGATGGAGTTTTAATTAACTCAGTAGGACAGACTGGAAATGCACAAGTTGCTCTTTTCGGAACCTGTATAACAGACATTCTTCAAGAAGGCAGGGATTTCTTCTTTACTCCAAGACCTAATTACACTCCTTATCCTTACCCACATCCTTTAAGAAGTTCATGAGGAAAAAGCTGAGGTGAAAACTATGAAAAAGGTTTTCGTATTGAGCGCTTTAGCATTAATTTTACTGTCAGTGGCAGTATTAGCAGACGCTGACATCAATGATGATGGAAAGATTGACTTATCAGACTTAATCCTAGTAACAAATTTCTTTGGCAAAACATCAGGCTATGACTCAGAAGCAGATACTGACACTAACGGGATAATTGACATCTACGACGTAGTGTACGTAGCCAGCAGAGTGGGAACAACAATAACATGCACAGACGGAACACCTTACAGCCAGTGCTCAGCAACCAAGCCAAAGTACTGCCAAGATGGAACTCTCATCAATAAGTGCTCAACATGCGGATGCCCAACAGGATACGCGTGTTCCAATGATCAATGCGTTTCGTCTGGAACTTATCAAGGCCCAGAGCCTTTTGGCTGGGGAAATGGAGGATGGTTTTCTAATATACTAATCGACAAATATAATCCTGACGTATTATATGCTGCTAATGACATGGGTGGAGTCTTCCGTTCAGATGATGGCGCCAACCACTGGACAGACTTATCAATGAATTTTGCCGGCACACCAGTCTGGTACCTAGTACTTTCTCCTGACGGTAACACGCTTTATGCCCAGTCCAAGATAGGTTTCCAGAAAAGCACAGACAAAGGAGTCAGCTGGACAGCCCTTACTGCCTTTCATGAAAATGAGAGTTCTTCCAGTAAGCCTATTATAACACGCTATTACGGTATGAACGGGGACTCCTTAAGAAGAACCAGGACCTTCCTCATCGACCCGGCAGACCAGAATATAATTTATGTTGCAGGGGAAAGAGGCAAGGATGATTATAACCTTGTCACTCCTTTAAATTATCTTTACAAAACAATTGACGGAGGAAAAACCTGGCAGGAATTATCAGCCATCTGCAATATTACCAAAGCCCTTGTCCTTGATTCCAACAGCCGCTCAACACTTTATGCTGCCTGCCCTGACGGAGTCAAAAAAAGCATTGACGGAGGACTAACCTGGGTCGTGAAGAGCACAGGCATAACTAACCTTGACACTATGGATATGAGAGTGGATAATAGCAACGGAGCATTATATTTATTGACAAAAAATGGATTTTACAAAAGCACTGATAAGGCTGAAACATGGGTCATGTATAATGGACAAAGCGGACTTACTATTGTAACTCCACGTGAGATGGGCTCAATTGAAATTGATGAGACAGACAGCAACCACATCTTTGTTGCATTTGTAGGTTATGTCTATGAAACAAAAGATGGCGGTTTACATTGGAATATGATTTATCGTAATTGGGGTTATGAGTTCAGCGCCGATCCTGATTTTGCCTACAACTGGAGCTGCTCCTGGTTGCACTGCGGAGGACCGACCACTGACCTGACCTATAACGAAGCAAAAAAAATCCTTTACGGCGTAGGGGACACTGGCTTGGTGATGCTTGACCTTGATACCTCGCCCCTTAAATGGATAATCAAGCACAGGGGGCTTTATGTTGCTGGCACTTTTACACTTGGCTTTTTTTCCAAGGATGAAATATATGCTGGCGGCGCAGATACTGTTCTGATGAAAACAACAAACGGTGGCCAAACCTGGAAACAGATAACAGGCAAGGACAGGTGGTATTTTACCCCAAATTTTTGGGTCTGGAGTATTGGCCTTAAAAAAACTGAGCCGCATAAGATTTATATCTGTAATGAACTGAGTGCCAGGACTACCTCAGTAAAGGCAGCTTTATTCCAATCCTTTGATGGTGGGGATACCTGGGAAAACATCACCAACCGTTTACCTGATTCCATGAGCAGTACTAAATGCAGCCAGGTTCTGGTTGACAAAAATAACGAGAACATCATCTATGTTCTTTTTGATAATAAAGGAGTTTATCGCTCGACAGACAATGCCAACACTTTTACCAGGATTACTGACAGCATTCCCTCGGTTGGCCAGATGACATTTACCTCAGCTAGCTTGGTGATTGACCCATCAAATTCAAACACCTTATACCTGGTTCCAGAATATATTGGCAGCGGAGGCACCAAAGTTTACAGAAGCACTGACAATGGCGTTTCATGGACGGAGATATATTCATATGGCGACAATAGTCTAGGCGGAATGGCTGTATTTGCAGATAAGTATCACAGTATTTATCTAAGCCTTCATCACCGGTTGCAAAGAAGCAGGGACAATGGAGCCACCTGGCAGACAGTAATGGATCTTGGCAAGATGGTTCCCTATGTGTGGAGCTGGTACTATTATTTTTCCATTCCGGTATTTAATCCTTTAAATAATCTAACCTATGTTATGATAACCCCTTGGGACCAGGTCCCTCAAAACTTGCCGCCAGCAGGGATTTATGCCAGCGCTGATTTTGGCACTAGTTGGGAAAGAAAATATTCTCTGGCTCATCAAGGAGGCGGCCAGATTTACCTTTTGGACGACCATGATTATTTATATGTTCCTGCCACCAGCGGTCTGTGGAAATACAGGCTGGATATTCCATAAAGTAGGCATAATAAAAAGTTTTGGGTTATTGTTAGGATTAATGAGAAAATATTTAAACTATTTAATCTTAGATAAGATTAATGAAAAAAAGTGGGGCGTTACTTAAATTCTTAATCTTCTTAACTTTGGTTCTTGGTATAGACGCAAGCGCAGCATCTGTCACAACTTATGACCTTTGGCGTCCTGAAAGGGCTGATAGCTATACTGTTGGTAATTTTAACCAGGGTTATTATCGTGTTGAGTTTAATATTCCCGTAGGCACTATATGGAGGGCTGCTGCTGAAATTGGTGAGCAGGGGATTTTGTATGTTAATGGGCAGTTGGTTGATTTTAAGCCTGCTTTTGCCAGGCGCCAGAGTTTTGCTGAGGCTTATATGACTGAGACAGTTGATCTCATGCCTTATCTTAAGCCTGGTCAAACAAATTGCATCGCAATTTTTTATAAGGGCCAGCCAAAAAGGAGTGGTGATATTTATGGCTCTCCTTGGCCTACAACCTTTTTCCAGAGCAAAGTGGTCATGTCGACTGGTCAGGTTGTTCTTCTTGATATGGATCCTTCTAATCCTCTTGGCTGGAAGTCTACTGCTAATGAGCAGTCTGGCTGGAATCAGCTAGGCTTTGATGCTAGCGGCTGGAATAATATAGGAGAAATATATTTAGAAAGAAAAGCGTTGAGTTACGTTGAGATATGGCCTGTTTATGATGGCAGGTTGGCTTTTGAGAATCCTCATCCTGTTGAGACTCTTCTGTATTACAAGGATAATGCTAGTATATTAGTTAATGTATTGACACCCGAGGGTTTGTCTGGTACTGTTCATTGGACTTTGGAGAGGGTTAATGATGGTGGTACTTATACTTTCTTGGCAAGCGGCACTCAATCCAGCTATACAAACAGGCTGAGTGACAAATCAAAGGTTTATAGCTTGAACCTGGGGATTCGGCCTCGTGGTGTATATACCTTAAAGGTTTACCTAGAGTCTGGTGGGACAACAATAGAGTCAAAAGTTCCTGAGCCTTTGGTTGTTACTGGCAGGATTCCGATGACAGAAGTCGATGCGAATAATATTGAGGATGGCCTTAATTTAGTGTTGGAAAAAGAGATTGATTTCACAACA
>DATEYH010000077.1:0-10592 GCA_035256305.1 Candidatus Nanoarchaeia archaeon | reverse complement strand
TCATTATTAGCACTTCTTGTGCTGGACAAGGCAAGAAACGGAGCAGTTATCGTGGTGCAGCAGATGCTCGGCAGTGTAACCTCCACTCATATCCTCATCTTCCTAGCAGCCTCCCTGATAGCAGGAGGAATAGCCTTCACTATTGGAGTGCTTGTCAGCAGAGTGTTCTCAAAGCTAATAATGAAAGTCAACTACAGGGCGCTTGCAATAGGAGTGATTATCCTCATCACTGCTCTCATCCTTTTCTTCTCAGGCCCTCTTGGCTTCCTAGTCATGCTGGTGAGCATAGGCATAGGCTTAATATCGCCGCTAAAGAGCATACCCCGAGTGCACAGCATGGGCTGCTTACTGATGCCTGTAATCATTTACTTTCTCATCTAAAAAAAGCTTTAAATACCTGCCTTACTTCACAAATGCTCATGAACCCTATTGTGGCAAAAAACCTCGAGCTTATGATGAGCAGCAAGGAAGGAGGGATGCAGAGCCTCTTAGCATCAGAGAGCATAGGAGGCAATGCAGGCAAATGGAGGAAGTGCTCCTGCGCAGCAACTAATTTCCACTATGACCCTGGAACGGGAGAGATAAAGTATTTTGGAAACTCTCCAGCAATTCCCTCTGAAATGCTCAAGCTTCCTTCCCATTACTTCAGGATAGCTGTTGATTATGTTAATTCAAGAAGATACGGCATTGTCGAATACGCCCATCCAAGAGAGGCTTCTGAGCTTGCAAGGAAGAATCTTGAAGAGAGCGTCAAGGCTTATAATAAGGCTTACTGCTCCAAGGCTGGCTCTAGAGTTGAAAAAAGGAAAAAGAATAGGTTAAAGCTGTTCTGGCATTACAAGGCTTGAAGCATTATTAAACTTCCTACTTCTTCTTTTTCATTAAGTCAAACATGAAAGCCAGGGAAAAGACCAGCGTTACAATAAACACCACCCACACAAGCCAGAAAATGCTTTCCCAGAATTCTGCAAAATAGACTCCAACAAGAATCCCGAAGGATATGCAAGCCCACTTAAAAAAACCTATCTGCCAACCCTTTAAGGTATATTCCTTTTTGAATATGCCCATATTACCACCTCAATCATAACTTAATTTTAGAAATATTTAAAATTTGTCATTGTTTAGCCATATTTATGAAGCGAGTCCTGGTATTCGGCACTTTTGACATCTTCCACCCAGGTCACGAGTATTTCTTGAAGCAGGCAAAAAAACTTGGTGACGAGCTGGTTGTGGTGGTGGCCAGGGATAAGACTGTTGAGCAGGTTAAGGGCAAAGCTCCTGTTAATGATGAGCAAACAAGGCTGAGCGTTATCCAGAAGCTCGATTATGTGAAAAAGGCAGTGCTAGGCTATGAAACAGCTGACAAGTACAAGATAATTGAAGACATAAAGCCAGATATCATCTGCCTTGGCTATGACCAAATGACTTTTACTGATGATTTAGAGGCAAAGCTCCGAGAGATAGGATTAAGCACAGACATAATACGAATAAGCTCTTACAAGCCGCACAAATACAAGTCTTCTAAGTACAAACAACAAAATTGAAAATTTTGAGTTTGCACTAACGTACAAAAAGCAAAATTAATAAAAGGCAAACATTATCCTGCTTTTTAAGATGAACCTAAACGAAAGATTCGAGCTTATCAAGCAGGTTGGCGAAGAGATAATAACTGAGGAAGAGCTGAAGAAGCTTTTATCTGAGAAGAAACAGCCAATTGCTTATGACGGGTTTGAGCCTAGCGGCAAGATTCACATTGCCCAGGCTATTCTGCGCTCAATTAATGTTAACAAGATGACCAAGGCCGGAGTAAAGTTCAAGATGCTGGTGGCTGACTGGCATGCCTGGGCTAATAACAAGCTCGGTGGAGACCTGAAGAAGATACAGCTGGTTGGCAACTACTTTATTGAGGTGTGGAAGGCTTCTGGCATGGACTTGAAAAATGTTGAGTTCGCCTGGGTCAGTGACCATGTCAAGGATGATAATTACTGGAAGATTGTGATGCAGGTCGCAAGGAATTCTACGCTGCAGAGGATTAAGCGCTGCAGCCAGATAATGGGCAGGAATGAAGAAGAGATTATGCAGGCTTCGCAAATCCTCTATCCTTGCATGCAGTGCGCTGACATATTCTACCTAAAAGCTGATATCACCCAACTGGGAATGGACCAGAGAAAAGTCAATGTGCTTGCAAGAGAAATAGGGCCGACCCTGGGCTTCTGGAAGCCAGTTGTTGTGAGCCACCACATGCTCATGGGATTGCTTCCTCCTACAGGCGATGCAAATGATGCGACAGAGCGCGCTATTGAGATGAAGATGAGCAAGTCCAAGCCTGACAGCGCTATATTTATGACTGATACTGAGGAGGAAATCAAGCGCAAGATAACTAATGCTTACTGTCCTGCAAAGCAGGTCCATGATAATCCTATCCTTGAGTACTGTAAGTACATACTATTTGAGAAGTTCAATGAGATTATTGTTGAGAGGGCTGAGAAGTTTGGAGGCAATGCATGCTTCAGGAATTACAAGGAGCTTGAGAAGAGCTTTGCAGAAGGCAAACTCCATCCCTTGGACTTGAAAAAATCAGTTGCTCATTATGTCAACTTATTGGTTGAACCTGTAAGAAAGCACTTTGAGACTAACAAGAAGGCAAGAGAGCTTAAAGAACAAGTTGAGAGCTTTGAAGTTACAAGATAAGAATTTTCTGGACAGTTTCGGTGGTTTGGTGTGGTAGAAATAATTGCTCACAGGGGATTTTCTGGCAAGTATCCTGAGAATACTCTGCTTGCCATTAGAAAAGCAGTTGAGCTGGGAGTGGACGGTGTTGAGATTGATACCTGGTTATCCATGGATAATAACGTGGTGGTAATGCACGATCCCAGGCTTGACAGGACTACCAATGGCAAAGGGAGATTACTCTGGAAGACTCTTAAGGAGATTAAGCGCTATAAGACCAAGGAGAGAGGTCAGCAGGTGCCTGTTCTTGAAGAAGTCTTTCCCTTGATAAAAAGGGGTATTACTCTTAATATTGAGGTAAAGAACATGTGGACAGCCAGGCCTGTTGCAGATAGGATAAAGAAGCATCACATGCAAGGCAAAGTAATAATCTCCTCTTGCAGCGTAAACGCGTTAAGAATCATAAGGCAAGAGCTTCCTTCTGTGCGCACAGCCTATTTGTTCTACACCTCAACACATGAGGAGATAGGAATCCTGATAACAGCGCTGGCCAGGACTTATTTCAGGATAGCTCAGTCCATAATCATTAAGAATGCCCAATCTGTTGGAGCCTCTTATGTTAATCTCTCCTATCCTTTAACCACAAAAAAATTCGTGCAAAGGCTGCATAAGAAAGGCTTTAAGGTTAATGTCTGGGCAGTCAACACTCCTGCCCTGATGAGAAAAATGATTAGGAGAGGGGTGGATGGGATAATAACCAACCGGCCTGACAAATTGAAAAAAGCCTTATCCAGAGTTCCTCGTTCTGGCCGCAGAAGGCTGAGCCTAAAAAACCTTAACCATAAGATAAGGCTTCCAAGAATAAGGTTAAGAAGAAAAAAATCAAGGTAAGATTATCTCAGCTTCCCGATTAGTTCAGCCGTGCTAAGCATTTCTTCCTTGCCGCTCTTCATGTCCCTAAGTTTAACTTTGCTTTGTTTCAGCTCTTTATCTCCTATAATTATGACATAAGGAATCGCCATGCTGTTGGCATAAGCCAGGTTCTTGCTGATGCCTCTCCTAAGAAGGTCGATTTCTGTCTTTATTCCTGACTCCCTGAGCTCCTCTGCTATCCTGATGCTTTCCTGCTCTGTTTTTATAGGAATAACGAATACTTCTGCAACGCTTTTTTTCCTGAGCTTTCCTTTTTCCTTAAGGGCCTCGGTGATTACTTCCAGGCCAAAGGCAATTCCTGTTGCAGGGTACTGCTTTTTGCCGCCAAGATAGCCCCCTATCATCTCGTCATACCTTCCTCCGCCAGCAGCAGCGCTGCTAATCTTGGAATCCTTTATGAAAACCTCATAGACAGGACCTGTGTAATAAGCAAGCCCTCTTGCAAGGCTGGGACAAAACTCCACAGCCCCGACTCCGAAGGAATCGCAATAAGTTAATAGCTCTTCAATCTCCTTAAGCCCTTCAGAACCAATGCCTGACTTGATTAATCCTTTTAACCTGCTAATCAGCTCATTGTTGCTGCCTTTCATCTTAATAATGCTCATAATCTTTGCAACAGCATCATCAGCTATGCCTTTCTGCTCCATCTCCTTTACCACTTCGCTTTCTCCGAGCTTTTCAAGCTTGTCAATGGCAATAATCGCATCAAACCTCTTGTCCTTGCTAACGCCAGAGAAGTCAAGCACTCCTTCGAGAAACTTCCTGTTGCTGAGCTTGATGATTATAGGCAATCCTAGCTTTTTGAAAGCAGAATCAACAACAGCGAGAATCTCAGCATCAGCAAGCATTGAGCCTGCTCCTACAATGTCAACGTCGCACTGCCAGAACTCCCTCAGCCTGCCTGTCTTTACAGGGCCATCCCTGAAAGCCCTGCCTATCTCGTAGCGCTTGAAAGGCATCTTAAGGTCAGGGTTCATGCCAACAAACTTGGCCAATGGAACCGTAAGGTCAAACCTTAATCCTAACCTTCTCTCGCCCTGGTCTGTTAATTTAAAAATCTCCTTTAATATCTCGCTCCCACCTCCGTACTTGCTCTCAAAAATCTCATAAAGGTTCAAGATAGGAGTTTCCAATGGGCTGAAGCCGTAAAGCTCAAAAACCTCTTTGAGAGTATTAATTACTTCGTCGCGCACAATCTTCTCTTCAGGCGCAAAGTCCCTTGTTCCCTTTGAGTTTTCTAGTTTCATAAAAACACCTCTGTTGTTTTTATGACCAAAGAAATCATAGCATTTTTTTGTTTCATTATATTACCTCTTTGTAAAGTATTGTTTATATAATTTATTAAAAATAAGGAGGCGGTACCCGGGATTTGAACCCGGTCTGGAGGCTCCACAGGCCTCTATGCTAACCAGGTTACACCAATACCGCCAAGCTTTTGTGATTAGCCCTATGAAGACAATCACCAAAAGAGTTATTGATTATATAAAGGTAACTATTTAGAACTCGTTCACTCGTGATGAAGACAATCAACTCGTGTCATTGTGCTCTTAAGGTTGGGGGTGTGATTTATAAAGTTTTTGCAAAAACAGATAATTAACTACTACTTAGTGGCTACAAAAACGAAAGATTTATAAATTAGAAAATAACATCTATAAAAAATATAAACATAAGGTGAAAAAATGGTCAGCCTTGAGAAATTATTAACTACCTACACAAATGGAAGGGAAGCAACGGCGGCACGCCAAGAGTTATTCTGTGATTCTTTGAATCGGCTTTTTGCTCTAACACCATATACTAGCGTTGAAAGGATTGAACAGGCAAGTGAATTGGTGAAGACTCGCGCTGAAATGCTTGAAGCTCAAAAAAGGCTTGCACTCAAAGAATATGAGGAATTAACCAAGGCAGAGCGTGCAGCTTATAAACTTGGAGAATTCATTTACTCTAAACAGCATAAACTCTGAAAATGAGAATGAGTTGAAAATGAGTAGCAAACCATCTTACGAGGAGCTTGAGCAAAGAATTGCCCAGCTAGAGCAAGAAAAACAGCTCTTAAAAGAGCAATCCATCAGAGACCCATTAACAGGGTTATACAATCGCCAATTCTATAAGAGCAACATTGAGAATATTCTTGCACAAGCAAGCAACAAGAAACAAGATATCGGTGTTCTATTCATAGACATAGACAAGTTCAAGTACCTTAATGACAACTTTGGCCATGCGCAAGGCGACAAGACTCTTCGCGAGCTTGCAAGGATTATTGAATCCTCAACCAAGAGCTCAGACTATGCAATACGCTGGGGAGGAGAAGAGATCATAGTTTTGCTTCAAAAAGCCAACGGAGGAACAGGAAAAGCAGTTACTAGCAGAATAAACGCAAAGATAGACAAGCACAACCAATACAACAAGATAGAAGGAAAAGACAAGGACAACAACCCCATAACTTACACCTTAACCATATCAGCAGGCTATGCACGCAGAAATCCTGAAAGCACAGAGCCAATGGAACACACTATAAAATTAGCAGATGACAGGATGTACGAGGAAAAAAGAAGAAAACAATCTTAATTTACCATAAATTATCTTTCTCAACAAACTTCTCTTCCTGCTTGAATTTCTGATTTATCCTTTCTTGCTCTTCTTTAGTCATTACTCGTATTTTCTTTTCTAATACATCGTTGTATGGTTTGAACCCTTGTGCTATTAGGTTTTCGTCCGGTATGAAAACATGGATTCCCTGCTCTGGGACATATCGAACATACTGCTCGATTGTATTAGGGTTCTCATCCAGGTTATAATACGCTTCTCTTATCGATTTGGAGTCCTGTGGCCTGAGAACATAGTAGTATTGTGAAAAGTATTTTCCAGAGCCTGATTTTACTATGTCAAGGACATAAGAGTTCTTCTTGTCGGGCTCCTTCCACTGGTCCCATGGATTAGGTTTGCTTCTAACGCCGCATACTTTGCCAAAAAGACCAGCCAAACAGCCAACTATTGTGAGTGCAATAGCAACATCCCTAGCTGCTGATAATCCTTTTCTTACATCATATCCTGTATATTCCATTTTAATTCACCTCCTTTTTTCTCTTCTTGTTTCATTCAGTCCGTTTTTCGGAACATAATAATTCATTCTAATCACCTACTTATTGTTATCTTTATATCGTAATAACATTATAACTATTTAAAATTTCACTCTCCTCTCTAAGGAGAGTTAACAGAAAGATTTATAAAAACCAAAATCCATGACTAAATAATATGCAGGAAACAGACATAAAAACACTAGAACTGACAGGGTTAACCCATGCTCAAGCAATAATATACCTTACTCTCCTAGAATTGGGGCAGACTAAAGTAGGAACAATCATTGAGAAAACAAAACTGCAATCATCTGTTGTTCATAATAACATAAACAAACTAATAGACAAAGGCCTTGTGAGTTTTGTGATGATGGGTCAAATAAAGCATTATCAAGTTGCAGAACCTAGTATGTTTCTCAATTACCTTGAGGAACAGAAGCAGAGCATTGATGAGAGCAAGAAGGAGATACAAAAACTCCTCCCTAAACTAAAGCTTATTCGTGAGCAGGCTAAGAAGAAAACAGAAGTCGAGGTTTACCAGGGAAGAAATGGCTTCAAGACAGCATATATGGAAGAATATGAGAAAATGGCAAAAAACGAGACGGCGCAATTCATAGCCCAGCCAAGCGAGTTCCAGCAAGATGAGCAGCTTCATGAGTTTTTCCTAAAAATCAATCAGATAGTTGAAGAGAAGAAATGCATAATCCAAGGAATTGGGCCAAAAATTAACAAGACTATTTGGGAGAAGTTCTACAAAAACCAGAAAAATTACAGGCTAAAGTATATAAACGATGACTTCCCATGGGGCGTGATGATTTTCAAAGAGCAGATAATAATCTCAATCTGGGGCGATGAGCCAATAATAATAAAGATTAAAAATAAAAAATTTAGGGATAATGCATTAAATTACTTCAATAAGAAGTGGGATGAAGCCAGAACTTAAAAATCAGTCCGCCAGCTCATAATACATCCTTCGATTATTCTTGCCCTTGTTCTCAAGATTAACAATCTTTATTCCTTTAATCTCTCCAGTGCTTGCCAGGTGAGTTCCTCCGCACCCCTCTATTGTGAAGCCCTCAATCTCGACAAGCCTGACCTCTTTAATCTCAGGAGGAAAACCTTTTGCCAGGGTTGTTAGCCTGCTGAGCTTCTGCTCTGCCTCTTCTCTGCTAACAATAGAAAGGTTGACTTTGCGGTTATCACTGATTATCTGGTTAGCTTTAGCCTCGTACTCCTTGAACTTCTCCCTATCAAAGTTGTCAAGACTGAAATCAAGCCTTGACTTATCAAGACCGAGCTGGTTACCAGTGATTTTTGCACCAGCCTCTTTCTCAATCACATTAGCAATGACATGGGCTGCTGTATGCATGCGCATGTGCCTGTACCTTCTGTCCCAGTCAATGATTCCCTTGACCTTATCCCCAGGCTGAAGGCCAACAGGAGTGAACTCATGGCTAATAACATCACCGAACTTGGCAACATAAACAATGCTGAACTCTGCATTATCACTCAGCCTGACAAGCTTGCCAGTGTCATAGGGCTGGCCTCCTGCATTAGGGTAAAAAGCAGTCTTGTCCAGGACAACATACTTGTCATCCTTGACACTCTCAACAGTAGCCTCGAATTCTTTCAGATAACAATCAAGCAGATAAAGCACCTCGGTCATAATATCACCTCATCAATTAAAGAAGCCGAAACACCTGTTCTTTTTTATATTTTACTCAAATCCTGCGCCAGAAGCTACAATAAGGTCGTCAGAACTCCATTTAGCCTTTGTCGCCAGCTCAATAACTGCTTTGACATAGAAGTTTGAATCATTATAATCTTTTATAGCCTCCCAGTTTCTTGATTTCTCATAAGGAATCCTACCATTTGCTTTGGAGTTCCACCCGCTCTTCTTCAGATAATTAGCAACTGATGGGATACAGTCTTCCATGCAAAGCGGGTCAGCAACCAAATCACCATTTCCATCTATGAATAGCCTATTAAAGGATGAAGGGATGAACTGAGCATTGCCTAAGGCTCCTGCATACGATGATTTATAGTCAAATAATCCCTTATTGTTATTCTTACACATCACCAGGTATTCTTTTAATTCTCTATAAGCAAAGTTCTTTTTTCTAGTTATGTACATTGATGCTAATGCATTGAAAGCATAGAATTTACCTTTGTTATTGCCAAAGTCAGATTCAACACCCAGGATAGCTACGATGTATCTCTTGTCAACACCAAACTTCTTTTCTGTAAGAGCTAGGTCTTCCTTGTACTTTGTCATAAATTCGGGGGCTTGGTCAATCTTTTCATTTAATCTAAGGTTTTTTCTATAAATTTCATAAGTAATTTTTCCTTTTGCTCCCTTGGTTTCTGGGCTTCCATCAAATAAGCGGATTATTTCCCGGTGGACTATAAACCTCTTGTCATCATAAGCAGCTTGAACCTGATTCTTGTCAAAGCCGTCCTTCTCAAGCCTGCGCGTGAGCTCATCAAGAGACTTAACTATTTTCGCCTCTTGCCTTAAGATGTACTGCAGGTTCTTGGGCGGCACAAATGGGTCTCTTCTAACAATTGAAACCATTTTCTCCTGCATTGGCCTGATAATCGGCGCAGGAGGTATAAACTCTAAGTTAGATATTGACGGTGGGTTCAGGTTTTGGGGTGGAATTTGCTCTACAGTTGTAATGCTAGTTGCTAGGGTTATAGCTCCGCCAATAACTATTTTCCTCAATAAATCCTTGGTCATCGTTGCGGTTTCAGGGTAAGATTTTTAATATAAAAAGGTTGTGATATTAGCTTCTCTTAAACCTCAATTACATAATCAAAGTAGTCATCCCAAGGGTTCTCTAGCTTGGTCATCTGCTGAATCGTTAAGTGCTCAAAATATCTCCTAAAAGGCCTTATAGAATTTCCATGGGCAGCAATAGCCACATTAACCTTCTCCCGCTTCATGAAAGCCAATAACTCCTTGATAAAGCTCAGAACTCGCTTCTCAACCATGTTGATGCTTTCACCGCCAGGCGGAGGAAAGTCATAAGCCCTGTGCCACTTGTCAAACCTCTCCTTGCCATACTTAGCTATGATATCCTTGTGATACTGTCCGGCAAGCTTGCCATAGCTCCTCTCAATCATCTTGTCATTCGTGATAACAGCCCTGCACTCAGAATGATATTTCAGGACTTCTCTCATAGTGTCCCTTGACCTTGAGAGCCTTGTCACAAAAGCAACATCAATTTTCTTGCTCTTAAGCTCCCTTGCAAGCTTTTTTGCATCTGCCCTTCCCTTAGGCGTGAGCTTAGAATCCTTCCAGCCAGTGAACCTCTTGTCCCTGTTGAAATAAGTCTGGCCATGCCTGAACAAGTAGATGTGAAGCTTCATGATGATAGAACAAAGAATACGAATATAAAAAGTTAACTGAAAAAACCAAATAATTTACTTAAAATTTACTTAAGCACCTCTCCAGTCTTCATGCACCACATGTAAAGGTCGAGCTCTGCGCAGCTCATCCTCAACTTGCTTGCAAGTTGCAAAAATTTCTTTTCTATCTCCAAATACTTATTCTTTGTAAGGCTCTTGGGTTTCTCATCAATTATTCCTTCTTCTTTCATCAGGTTGAGTATGTGCCTGTCAAGTATTGCAAGCTCAAAATAACCAACATTCCTTAGGAAATGGCTTGACTCCTTGTAGCCAAGCCCCTTGATATTCTTAACTAGCCACTCTCTTGCAGCCATCTGGCCTTCTTTTTCAGCTATTTTTTCAATTTTATCTTTAATGTCAATATGCTTTCTTGCCTCAACAATAAATTTGGCTTTGTTGTTATGGAACCTGTGCTTGTTCCTTTTTATTGCGCCTCTTAAATCAGCAAAGCACAAGGTGCAGAATCCTGAGGCGGATAATTCCTTTTGTATTGCAATGGCAGTC
>DATEYH010000076.1:0-27974 GCA_035256305.1 Candidatus Nanoarchaeia archaeon | reverse complement strand
TATGTCCATCTTTATCTGCTCAACCTCTGCCTGGCTTAGCTGATTGGCTGGCTGAGTGCTGCTTCCTTCAGCTGGTGTTGTGGCTTTTTCCTCAGCAGGCTGCTCTTCACCTTTCTCCTGGGTTGCTGCTGGCTTTTTCTGTAGGTTCGAGCCTATGAATATTGCTACAAGTATTAATATGAGGAGTACAATAACTATAATCCCTGCTGTAGACATTTTTCCTTTTTTCATCTTTATCATTCCTTTCTTAGGAAGTAGGGTAAGTCTCAGTATTATATAGTTCTAGCGGGGAACCCGGAGCTTCTATCAATGATGTGTATAATATGGCAAACCCGAACCTTTTCTCATCAATAACTCTATTCTTCACAAATATTTCCCAGATTAGGTCTTCAACATAGTATCCTTCGAAGGCTCCGGTTTCTATCATCTCGCTTGTCATTGAGAGCAGGTTGGTGTCAGTATCCCTGAGCTTGGGGACGTGGTCACAAACAATCAAGTCAAGATTTGTGTAGAGAGGGCAAGTGCAACTGTCAGCGCCAATGTCACACAAGTCCCTGATGTTAGTGTAAGCCATGACTCCGATTATGTCCTCTGACATCTGCTCTGTGAAGTAAATGGTCTTATTAACAGAAGCGTACTTGTAGAAGATAAGAAAGATTCCTATTATTAAAACAACAAGAGCGATTACTAAGTCAAGAGTGAACACATAACCTTTCTTATTGAGCCTTCTCATTTTTTGCATATCACCAGGTTCATCTGAATTATCTGATTAATCTCAGGATAGCCTTCATCCATCAGCACTGGCTTGATCATGGCCAAGGCCTGCTTGTACCTGTCGCAAGGGTTCCTATTATTTGTAATCATCTCTATCTCACAAGTACTGCCAATCTTGCTCAGTCTTCCGAGCGCACTTAAATCGCTAGCGCCCATTCCAATGAATTCGCCGTTAATGTCTCTGAAATACAGGCAGCTATCATAGCCTTCTGCAGCCATCCCAATTCCATGAGCACCTTCAATCTCTCCTAGCACATAAGCATCAATATCAGGAACATTATCTGCAAAATTATTTAATTTTATCCTATTAACTCTGTAGTTCCTGAGAAAAGCCTGATCAGCAGGACCGAATCGCAAATTGTTCTCCAGGTTAGCAAATGCGTACTCAAGCTCAAACTCATGCTTTTGCTCTGTTTTTTGCGCAAAAAAGAACAACAGTAGGAAGAGTATTATGAATACTATGAAGATTATGATAGTAGTGCTCATGTCAAATGTGATCATCTGCCCTTTCTTCATGCTAGCCTAGTCGCCTCTTTATTCTTGTTATGGATTTTGAATTATCACAAGCTGATTATTAGCTAATGTTTTTTTGATTGTGAGATTAAGATTATAAGGGCTGCCAGTTGTCTCGTTAATTTTTGGCAAGAAAACCCTGGCAAGCGTTATTCCAGTTTCATTATCCTTGATGGTTAATATATTATCCGGAGCTTTGTTAATGTCTATCCTAATCTTCATGCCGTTAATCTTCTCAGGAACTATTATGTTGGATTCAAAGTCTGATTCTGCAAGAGAAGCAGTGATTACCCTGTCCTTGATACCATTTGCAACGGTTTGAGGCAGATTCCTGGCTTCTGCTGTCTTCTCAATCCAGTCAGGGAACAAGCCTATAAGTATTGCGAAGAAAAAAAGAAAAATAGTAAAGATTACTATGAATTCAGTTGAAACCTGTGCCTTCCTCATTCTAATCAATCAACGGCGTTATATATACTCTTGCTTCGCCGCTCCCTTGAACAGTATTGGTCTCTATCTTGAAGCTCTTTTTTCCAGGCTTAATCACAGAGCCGGCAAAATTATAAAAATGGCACTCCATAGAGCTACATTCAGGTATTACCTCAGAGTTGTCATCTTCATTGACCAAGTTCTTGTTAGAAGGGTCGTCGGCAGCCATAGGCACGTTTGACTGGAAGAAGAACTTTGAGCCTTGCTTAGTATCATTCAGTATGATGCCGACATAGTAATGAAGCTCGCCACTCTGATTTATCTCAACAATAAACATCTTCCAAACGCTCTGAGGCACATCATACTCAACTATTCTCTTGGAATACAGCCCTAAATAATAGACCTGTTTTGCATTATCCACAAACCCGTTTCCTATGTCATTAGCTTTCTGGGCATTCACTGTGCCATAAACGCTCTGGTTGGCAATTGAGTAAAGAAAGATAGCTGCGGGTATGATAATGGCTAAGAGAAGAAATCCTGTCAGGATAAGGTATTCTACTGATATCTGTGACTTATTCGCTAGCATAAGCAATAACTCCCTCTTTTACCAAACCCCTTTTTAATGTAAGTATGGAGAGCATAAAATAAATAAAAAAATTTAAGCAACAAAATTCCACTGACCTTTAATAAGCGGATTGAATGCGCTTAAACAATCACTTGGAATTTTGTGCGCCAAAAACCTAAGGTTTTTGTCGATTAAAAACCTTATGAAGCCTTTACTCTGATAGAGCCTATTGACTGCTGAACGATTGCTCCATCCTTGTATTTGAATGAAGTTTCTATTGTGGCTCTTAAAAGCTTGCCAGATTTTATTGTCTGACCAGCATCCTTTACACAGATTGGTACCCTGCCTATCTCCCCGGGAGCTAATGATGCAGTTGCGCTAATAGGGCTGCTTCCGTAGTAACCAGTCCCAGGAATAGTGGTTTGGAAATGAACTCCTGTATTGTCTGTAACTGACACAGCTAAAGATTCGATTGGTTTCTGGCCAATGTTCCTGATTCCAAGCTCAAGAACTCCTGCTGCACTGCAACCAGCGGCAGTAGCAGTACTACTGAACTTCATCTCCTCGCATTTTAACTCACCGCCGCCTCCAACATCGCACTTGTCTGGAAGGTAGCTTCCGAGGTCTATGATGTTGAAATACAATAGTCCTCCTATCACTGATAACGCCACCAGGATCACCAATCCGTAGATGATCATGGTTTCTATCGATAGCTGGCCTTTCTTAAAGCTCATATTCATCACCCTTTTTTGTTTTTTTGCATATTTTTTTTATTATATATTTATTCTTAATTATTGAGACAACCCCTATTTAAAAGTTTCGATAGTTAATAGTAAATCTACCTTCTTAGAACAAGGGCTCCTGAGGAGCAGTCATAATTAGCTGTGACCAATGCTATGATGTCAAGGTTCTTTAGGTTAGTCTTCTTTAGGGTGGTGTGTAAGTTGTAGAGTATGTCTGCGTGGCCCAGGTGGCCTTTCTCTGAAGAGGCATTGTAAATCTTGCTAGGGTCTATCTTGAGCTTTTGGCATAGCAGCTGAGTCTCTTTGAGGGAGAGCTGGGTCTTGATGAAATGATTTATGTCAGTTATGTCCAGGTTAATGGATTTCATGCAGTCCTCTACCACCCTGTAGGAGTTCTCTACCCAGCGCTCAGTCATTTTTGAGATTATCTTCTGATGCTGCAGAGTCTTTACTATGGCTGTTGGCTTGAACTTTTGCAGCACGCGCTGCACCTTAGAGTCCTCGTGAAAGCTTTTTAGCATGATTTCATCAATAAAATTGGTGTAGTGGTCAACCACAAAGTTTGAGGAGAGGATTTTGTTGTTCTCAGCGTCATTGCTCAGGACTATTGCTGCTGCTCCGTCCCCGAATATCATGTTCTTAATCCTGGAGGCCCCTCCGCCGAACAGGTAAAGCTCGTCAAAGTCCTGGCTTGCAACCACGATTGCGTTGTTGACATGATAGTTGTTCTTGATAACATCATTGGCAATCTGGATTCCTATGAGCCCGCCTATGAGCCCGCCGTCAATGTCAAAGCCATAGGCTTCTTCTATTTTTAGGTTTTCAATAATCCTAGAGGAGAAGGTTCTTGTGGTTTTCTGCCTTGTTATCCCTTTGCAGAAGATTATCACATTAACATCCTTGGGCTTAAGCTTGGCATCTTTCAGGGCTTCCTCCACAGCCTTGGTTGCCATGAAAAGCTCACTCTCGCCAGGCCCTGCAACATGTATCTGCTTTACGCCGTGGTCAGAGAGAAGGGAATTGTAGTTGAGATGGTATTTTGTTGCCAGGTCCTTGACCTCTAGTTTTTCCTTGGGAAAATATGTGCCGGTTCCCTTGATTCCTATCATGTTCGAGGTAGGCATAAAAAAACACTCCCCTTTAAGGTATAAATACTTTTTGTTTCATCTTTTGATGTTATATATCAGGTTTAAACATTGAATAATGCAAAGAATTGTGCGAATATGAACATGAACAGCCTATAGCTAAGTGCAGTGGCTACAGCATAGAATATGAGCTGCTTATACCCTTCCTTAATAGTGCCTGTCTTTATAATGGAGATTATCATGGCAGTTGCTACAGCGATTATAATCAAGGCCAGGTAAGAGAACAATATGAAGTGCTGGTCGTTTATGCGGACAGCGTTTATGGCGAAAGGTATCATAGAGCTACCGGTTGAGACTTCTGAGACTTGGCCCAGCACCTTCCTTATGAGGTCTATTATGTGGTATGCCAGGGCAAACAGTGCTGGAGCAATAACTACAGTGACAGCGCCCAGGAATATCCTGTAGCTGGTAACGCTGGCAATCACTTTTTTCCTAAGGTACCTCATAACCTGGAGGTTATCATAAATCCTAGTGACTAGCTGGGCAGTCTTAGCTCCTGTTTTCCAGCTCATAATAATGAGGTCAAAGCTTTCTTCAATAACATCAGAGTCAAAATTATTGGTGAACTCCTTGATGGCAATCTCAATGCCCTTCCCTAGCTCCACCTTCCTGCACACCCTCCCAATCTCATCGCTAAGATAGCCGAACTCCTGCTCTGTTGAGTTCTGAAGCGCCTCCTCCAGGGTCTGGCCAGCCCTGAGGTTAAGCGAGAGCTCTGAAAGGAATTCAGGGAATGCTTCCTCCATCTTCCTGACTTTATAATAGATTTTCGCATCAAGGTAGAGCCTGAAAAGGAAAGTGGTGATGATCATTAGGATTATGAACAGGACAGGTATTAGGAAGACTACAGACCCCAGTATCATGATTATTATGCCTGCATTAGCAAAGTAGGGAGTGGTTAAGATGATTATGTCAAGAA
This sequence comes from Candidatus Nanoarchaeia archaeon, assembly GCA_035256305.1. Classification (GTDB taxonomy): domain Archaea; phylum Nanobdellota; class Nanobdellia; order Woesearchaeales; family SM23-78; genus SM23-78. Next base: position 22,889 of record DATEYH010000076.1, on the reverse strand, counting down.
CCAAGGCAATGAATAACACCACTATGGCTGCAATGCCGAAAGAATAATAAGGCACTTCTGAGATGCTGGCACGCTCCAGATAGTTAAGGATGCTCTGCCTGTACTTGTGCGGGATTATGGCATCCCCCAGAGTTTCAATAAGCGAGTCCATCTTGCTCTTCCTTAGGCTGACAGGAGGCTGGGCTGGAGCATTGCTTTCATTCATAATTTCACCATTGGCCTAGTGTTCTGGAATATCTTGACAAAGAACAGCTGTAACATTATTATTAGTATGAGGAGGATGAGCAGCGCAGGAAAGAACTCCACCTTGAATCCTATGATCGAGAGGATTAACACCAGCCCGACCACCCCGACAGCAGGGATGACTGTTCCAAAAATCATGTAGAACATGGATAATGGGTTGAGCCTCTTCTCGTATTGCTCAATCTCAACAATCTTTTGCTCTGAGAGTTGCTGCAAGGTAGACTGGAGGTTGGTCTGGATGTCTGTCCCTGTCTTCAATGACTTCTTGATAGGCTCCAATACCATCCTGAAGCTGTCGCTTGGCGTGTACTTGATAGCATCCTCTATTGCCTGGTCAACATTTTTTCCAACATATATTTCCGAAGCTATTTTCCCAAAGTACTTGCTTGACTTTGCCTTGGTGTATGAGACGCTCTCCATGGCGCTGATAAGAGAATTACCAGACTCCAGGAGAGTGAGCAGCATCCTGCTCGGAGTGAAGATATCGCCCTCAATATCCTGCCTCACCTTGGCCATATTGAATTTGGGGATATTCATGCAGATAAGAAAGATGATTATGAAAAAAAAAATATAGATGGGCAAGGTCAGAAGGACAAGTCCGGTTTTTAGCAGGATAAGAAAGAATATTACAGAGACGTTCAGGGCAAAAATAGCGGATATGATAATGCATTTCCTTACGAATACACCGACGTCTGTATCCATCTGCGCTCTTCTTAGGTTTTCCTTTAGCTTAGGAAAAACCTTTGACACAAAGGCCTCGCTTTCCTCAGTTATTTTTATCACCAAACAGCTTTTTCATCAAGTAGTCCTTGTTAATGTAGTAATAGCTCACCAGAAGAGCGATCTCCTCGTTGTTGGTTATGTTGTTCTCTGTCAGGTACTTGAGAATCTTGATTTTGTCGCTAATCTCCCTGTCAACCTCTGACTTGCTCAAGCCAGAGAAGAGCTCCAGGGTCTTATAGAACATGAAAGGTTCCTTGACCTTCACAAGCTTGTCATCCCTAAAGTTATAGCTGAACAGCAGGTTATAGCCTCCGTCCTCCAGGATCTCAGCAATCTGGAAGGTTCTTCTGGTATTAGTCCTTCGGTTCCTGTTCTGCACAAACATCAGGTCAATAGCTGCAAGCAAGGTCTTGGCTATGCCTATAGGCTCAGTGGTAAGCCTGGTTATTGCTTCGCTCACTGTGTTGGCGTGCAGGGTGGCATATACTGAGTGGCCTGTGTGCATTGCCTCGAAAAGCACCTCTGCCTCTCTCTTTCTCCTTATCTCTCCAACAATTATCCTGTCAGGCCTCATCCTTAGCGAATTGACTATGAGGTCAAGCATAGATACTTCGCCCTTGCCCTCTGGGTTTGGAAGCCTGGTCTCCATAGGCACCCAGTGCAATGTCCTGGGAAGCCTGATTTCACGAGTGTCCTCTATGCTAACAACTCTCTGGTTGGGTGGCATGAAGATGGTGAACACGTTCAAGGTAGAAGTCTTTCCAGAGCCGGTTCCTCCCACAATAAGGATTGAGAGTTCGTACTGGATGGCAGTCCATACCATTGCTGCGGTGTAATAATCAATTGTTTTGTTAGTGATGAAGTCAGTGATTGACCAGGGAGACTCTGCAAATTTCCTTATGGTGATGGTGTTGCCCTTGGTGCTGATAGGAGCAAGGGTTGCGTTAACCCTGTCTCCTGTCTTTAGGCGGGCGTCCATCAGCGGAGTAAGCGTGGTTATCATCTTATCCATGTTCCTGCCGGCCAAGGTTGCGTAGTGCACTATCTCTGACTCATCATCAATTATGACATTGGTCTCAAGCCAGCCATACTTCTTGTGATAAACCCATAAAGGCTCGAAAGCATTGTTGATGACAACCTCCTCGAGGTGCTTGTCCTTGAGCAGGAACTCAATCTCTCCCATCCCCAGGCTCGTTAATATTATATAATCACTGAAAATATGAAGCCTGTCCTCTGTCAAGTCAGGAAACACTTCCTGCATCACAGCAAGAATTTTCTTCTTGTACTCCTGCTTTATCATGTTCTCTTCTTCATGGGTCTTGAACACTATGTTAAAGGTAATCTTGCTTATGACTTCCTCCTTTATCTTGTCAATCACAAGGCGCGTGACATCGCTAACTCTCAGGAGAGAAACTATGTAGAAAGGCACTGGCTCAAGCTCCTGCTTTATAATCTCGACCTCAACCACCATCCTCTCAATATCAATGTTATAGCTTTCCATCTTGGTGATAGGGTCCTTTACCTTCTTGTCCATGTTCTTCATGAAATTAGCCAGGTAATACTTGCGGACATTAAGGTAAATGTTCTTGGTCTCCTCGTCATCCTTGTGCCTTAGGTACCTATACAGGTCGTAGATGAGCTTGTTCGCAGCCTTGATGTTCTGAAAGCTCTTAAAGAACTTCAACTTGTTAATGAGCTCTACCTCGTCGACATTCTTGAACTCAGGCTCAGGGCTTTTTAGATACTTAATGGTTGGGCCTTGAAGCGTCTTATAGTCAATCTCAACCAGCCCGAGCTGCTCCAAGTACCTTGCAATCTTGGTCACGCTGGCCACAGGAATTTCAAGCGCTTTAGCCAAGCTCAGAACAGTGACTGTCTTTTTTTCCTCAACAGTATCAAATAGAGTATCGATTTTTGTGAAAAACATAATCACCCGCCTCTTTTTTGTGTTATAACCCTATCCTTAACCATTTTTACTTATATATTTTGCGGTTATTAGGGCAATTACAAGATATTCTCGACCTTGACTTTTCATTGCCTTTTTTTTCGTTAACTTTTTAAGATGGTAATGCTTCCTAGCCTTGTTAGGGGGTGAAATTTTGGCTGATGAGAAGGAAGTAGGCGCAATAACGCATTATTACACCAAGATAGGAGTGGCTGTGATAGAGCTAACAGAAACCCTGAAAGCAGGAGATACCATACATATAAAAGGAGCAACAACAGACTTTACCCAGCCAGTTGATTCAATGCAGATAGAGCACGAGCAGGTTAATGAGGCTGGCAAAGGAGAGAGCATTGGCATGAAAGTCAAGGATCATGTCAGGCAGCACGACAAGGTCTTTGTTGTGAGAGAGTAGAAAGACTAAATTTTTTTCTTATCTAGAATTCTTTTCCACTAAACTTTTAAATACAACCTTAGATATCCTATTTTAAGAATGCAGAAAATAGTTGTTATAGGAGGAGGCACAGGCTCTTATACTGTGCTTAGAGGCTTGAAGAAGTACGATGTTGAGCTCACAGCAGTTTTTAACATGATGGACTCTGGGGGCAGCGCTGGCAGACTTCGCGATGAGTTTGGCTTTCTTCCGGCAGGAGATGTGAGAAGAGGGTTGATTGCTCTTAGTCCTGAAACTAGTATGCTCAGGAAACTCTTTGAGTACAGGTTTAGCAAGGGCCAAGGCCTTGAAGGTCATAACTTCGGCAACTTATTTTTAACAGCATTAAGGGATATTACTGGGAGTGATGTCCAGGCAATAGAAGACGCTGGGAAAATATTGAATATTAAAGGCAGAGTCCTACCTGTCACCACAACTGATTGTCATGTAGGGGCAATTCTTGAGAATGGCCAAGTGATTGTTAGCGAAGTGAATCTGCTTATTCCCAAGCACGACCCTCGCTTAAGAGTAAAAAAGGTTTTCTTAATGCCAAAGGCAAAGGCTTACAAGCCTGCAGTTGAGAGCATACTCAAAGCAAACAAGGTGGTAATAGCTCCCGGAGGACTTCATTATAGCCTGCTGCCCAGCATACTTGTCAGCGGCGTAAAGGATGCACTGAAAAAATCCAGGGCAGATAAGATTTATGTCTGCAACATCATGACCCAATACGGAGATTCAACAGGCTTCAAGGCTTCGGATTTTGTCAAAGAGATGGAGAAATACCTTGGCAAGGGAGTGATTGATTATGTGATCTGCAACAACAAGAGGCCTTCTGCTAAATTAATTCAGGAATACGGGAAAGAGAAAGCTGAATACGTTGAGCCGGATATTGTGAGCAAGAAGTTCAGGGTTATAAAAACAGACCTTTTGGATAACATCCACCTTGCAAGGCATAACCCTGACAAGCTCGCAAAAACAATAATGAATATAAAGTGAGGAGTGAATTCTCAAGCTAGAATGATAAAATTAATCATCTTTGACCTTGACAACACCTTGTTTGATACCTATAGCCAACTCGGTGTTAATGTTCTGAATGAAATGATATACCGGATGAGAAAGGCGGGCTTAAAAAAGGAATATGAGCCAGTCATCAGGGCAAAGTACCCTTTCACTGGTTTCAGGATTCTTGCAAGGGAGCTAAAGCTTTCACCTAAGCTCCAGAAGATAGGATTGTCTGCTTACGAGGACATGGATCTCTCAGGCATAACGCCTTACCCTGATATTGAGGTGCTCAAAGAGCTTGGGCAGAAAAAGGCATTGGTTACTTCGGGCATAGAAAAAGTGCAGATGAACAAGGTAAGGATTCTGGGCATACAGCACTTTTTTGAAGAGGTAGTGGTTGATGAAGATGTTAGCGTTGATGGGAGGAAGAAAATATTCTCAGAGCTGGCACAGCAGTACAAGGCAAAGCCCAAAGAAGTAATGGTGATAGGAGACAACCCATTTGTTGAATTGGCAGCAGGAAAAAGCCTTGGTATGGTTACTGTGCATATCCTCCGGCGACAGAATGTGCTTAAAGGAGCAGCAGATTATCATGTGAAAGACCTTTATGAGGTAAAGAAGATTCTTGAGGAAATGAGGAAATAAAAGAACCAACTAAGCTCAAGCCAGGATATTATTTCGAAGCAATCGCAAATTATATATACCATTAAGAAGATTTTATTTTTACGAGAATAATCATTTAAAACAGGAGGCACACCATGGCATTTTTAGGAATGGGCAAGCCAAGCCCTGATAGGCTCAGGGACGCGATAAGAAAGATGGAGATCGAGAGCAGGGACTTGGAGAGCTTAAGGAATCATAAGGAGGAGATGACTGATTATTTGCGAGGAGAGATGAGTAAGCAGCCCTCAAATGCTGATACGCGCTCAAGGCTAGTGGCTGCTGAAGACGAGGTTAGCGGGTTAGATATTCAGATAAAGAGGCTGAGCAAGAAGATAGCTGGCTTACAAGCCCAGCTTGAGAAGGCAGAGAGGAAATAGTGGTTAATGCTTCTTATAACCGAATCGCTTGTTGTATTTCTTGTGGTCTAAAATTTCAATGATGAAGGCAATTATTTCTATTTCAACCTCTTCCTTTCTAACTGTGTAAAGAAGCCTCCAAAAACAAGGCAATTCAACTCTTAACAAGCTGGTAACTTTGTATTTTAATCGATATACTTTAGGAATTAAGTCCCTTGGAATTATATCTCCATAAAAAATATTTGAACGAATAATGTCCAGTTTTTTCTCAATGGCATCAAAAAGCATCTTGTCAACTTTGCATTGATGCGCATTTTCCTTTAGCTTGTCATATACTTTTTGTGCATCTTTTGAGAAGATTACTTTTACTTTTTTATTCATCTGTTAAGAAATATTTTAGCTATTTATATAATGCTATTATGAATTTTCGGAAAGATTCTATTAAAGCCGGATAATTAATGCAAGGTTCCTTCAGCAATGGCTTTTCTGAGCTTGGGGCTGTCATTAACAATCCACATCATTCCCCTGGAAGTAAAAGCGATCTTGTTGCTCCTGTCAAGATAATCAACAATGCTCATCAAGGTGTTGTGGTTCACCTTTTTAGGAAGCATTCTTTTCAGCTCAGCAGGCTTTATGATACGGTCTGCGTTATCCCTAAGAACCTTCTCCACCATGAGGATAGTGCTAAGCCTGGGAGAATGAGAAGACTCGGGCTTGTTCGGTTTTTTCTTTGACTGAGCCATATTAATCACAAAAAGTTATTAATTAATAACAAATAGATACGAATAAGTATTTAAAGGTTTTGGTTGTAAATTACCATTTCTTTTCAGAACCCGCAAGTTTCAATACTGCTCTTTATTTAACCTGAAAAATTAGCCAGTAAATATAAGCTAATAAAATTATTATTACGGTTATAATTAAATAACCTAAACGCTTTCTTTTTCCTTTCTCATAAAAGCATTTGATGCATTCATTAAGTTTTTTCTTCAAATACGGTATAAAATTATCATAATAATATCCCAAATTCTTCATAATGAATTTCAGGATTAGTAAACACGCTGTAAGAAGATAAATTATGGCTGCAAACGCGTTGTTTCCAAACAGTTTTATACCCACAATAATTATTATTGTCCACAACAAAGAGAGGATTGCTGCACTTGTGCCCACATCATAGAATATCTTGTATGGAAACTTGACTTTCGTGTGGTACCCTAACTCCAGCAAAAGGAGAAGAGTGAAAACAAGAAAGAAGCCAAATACTAATTTGAAAAATACATCTGCCATTACTTTTAGCCCTAACGGGATGCCTATTACGCTTATTTTCTGTCCGGCAGGTATGTATTGTAAGATAAATGCATTCATAGCCACCAAAAGTGCTATTGCAGTGATTCTTACAATATTCTCTTTGTCGGCTTTCATTTTAAATAACTCAAGAATTAACTCTTGAGGTAACTCAGTCACCCCTTTTTGTTTGTAGAATCACATGTTATTTATAAAGTTTATTTAGGTTTACTTAAATAAATTCCTTACAAACCTTTTTATACTTCTTCACATTATTCAATACGAATGAAATCCGAATTAACCTCATTAGACCTATACTACCTTGTCAAGGAATTCCAGCAGTTAGTTGGCGCTAGAGTTGATAAGATATATGAGCAATCAGAAGATAAGAAAGAGTTTTTGCTCGTTTTTCACAAGCCAAGCCTTGGCAAACTTATGCTCAGGATTCACCTGCCTAATCTTGCTTACCTAACAGAGTATAAACAAGCATTTCCTGAAACTCCGCCTGGATTTTGTGTTTTTCTAAGAAAACACTTAGCAGGTGGCAAGATTAAGGAAGTCAGGCAGAAAGGCTTTGACAGGATTCTGGAAATTGTTTTTGACACAAAAGAAGGCATCAGAATTATAATCTGCGAGCTGTTCAGCAAAGGCAACATGGTGCTTGTGGATGAGGATTACAAGATTAAAGGACTTCTTGAGAGCCAGAACTGGGAAGCCAGGACTGTTCGAGGGGGTGCTAAGTATGAGTACCCTCCGGCACAAGCACCCACTCCGAGCCTTGGCGAGGAGCAATTAAAAAAAATTGTTTCAGATTCCAAAATGGATTTAGTAGTTAAAACTTTTGCAGTTGATCTTGGATTAGGAGGATTATATGCGGAAGAGCTGTGCTCAAGAGCAAAGATAGATAGCAACAAGGAAAAGCTTGATGACAAGGAAATAAAAAAGGTTTACTCTGAACTCAAAGGATTATTTAACGAGAGTATTAAGGCTAATAAATTTGGTGACGAAATTGTGCCTTTTTACTTGGCCGCAGGCGCAAATAAACAAGCCGAGCGAACTGATTATGAAAGCTTTAGCAAGGCTCTTGACGATAACCTAAGCATTAAAGTAGTCAGAGCTGCTGAGGAAAAGGTTGCCAAGGAGAAACAAACCAAGCAGGACAAGGTTAAGCTGGTTATTGAGAAACAGGAGCAGAGGTTAAAGGAATTAGAGCAGAGCATTGTTGACCACCAGAGGACAGGAGAGCTTATTTATGAGCATTACCAGGAAATTAAGGAGTTGCTTGACAGCATCAACCTTGACAGGAAGAAGATGAGCTGGGAAGAGCTGAAGAAGAAGTACAAAGATAACAAGTTAGTCAAAGAGATTGATGAGAGGAAAGGATTAATCACTGTTGATTTATGATTATACTAGTTATTTTATCTTTGGGATGACGGTTAATAATAGTTTTGTAACCTTATTAACATTCTCATTAAAAACCTTAACAATCTCATCCCATGTGACGGGTTTCTCATCATGTTTCCAGCAATCATAGTCAGTTGACATGGCAACAGCAGCGTAAGGAATGCCTGCTTCATTGGCAAGCATGCATTCAGGGGCAATGCTCATGTTGATCACATCAGCGCCCCATATCCTGAACATTTTGCTCTCAGCCCTTGTTGAAAACCTCGGGCCTTCGATAGTCACAACTGTTCCTGTAGCATGAGCCTTGAACTTGAGCTCTTTAGCAGTCTTTATCAGCGCACTCCTTAACTCTTTTGAAAAAGGTTCTGGCATCGCTGTATGCTTTGCGCCGTCCTTAAAGCTCTCAAAAAAGGTTGTTTTCCTGTTCTTGGTAAAGTCAATGAACTGGTCAAGAATAACAAAATCTCCCCTTCCAATCTCTTCCTTAAGAGAGCCACAAGCGCTTGTTGCAATGATGTGCGTGACTCCCTGCTCTTTTAGCGCGTGAATATTAGCCCTGTAATTAACCTGGCCAGGAGGCAGCTCATGCTTTCTTCCATGCCTTGCGAGCAGCACAACATCAACTTTGCCTATTCTCCCAACTCTCAATTGGCTGCTCGGCTTGCCATAGAGAGTATTCACCTCAACCTCTTTTGCATTCTTAAGAATATCAGGATTGTCAAGCCCACTTCCTCCGATAATTCCGATTTTCACCATTTTCAGATTGGGTTTCTGGTTACAGCATAGTTCAGGCAGAAATCAAGAAGCCATTCCTTGGTCTTGTTTTTTCTTGGAAGCTCGAACACAACATTGTTCCTATCAATTCTGCCCCAAAAGTAAATCCCTGCAGGATTATAATATGGTGAGCGCTCATGGTTGCACCCAAATACTCGGTTGTCATTGAAAGGACGATTCACAGTTACATATCCTGCCTGAAAAGGTCCTTTCCCTTTTTGAAGATTGGTGTTGTACTGCGTCATTAACTCAGCAACCTTTACAGGAGTAGTCTTGCAGTTCTCAAGAGTTATCTCAAGCTCAGACTTACCCTTGTGCCTTGTTACAATCCTATCGCACACAAGCATCTTACGCCCTCCCCCGCCTCTTCTTAAAGCGGTTATTGCTAGGGGTTATTAAATTTTTTGTTGCGCGCACCCGAAAAAACTCCTGAAAAAGCTTTTTTTCTCCGAAAATTTGCCATAGCATTATATTAAACACCTGCCTACTTATTCAAGCCACCAACAAACGAGGTGGTAATATGGGATTAAGCAACAAGAAAGAAGAGCAGCTCAGAAGGATGCCGCTCATACAGAACAGGATAAAAGCCAGCAGGAACGGCAGGTACATCATACAGCAAACTGTAATTACGAGCATCAAGCCGATAGAGTACTACAATGCCATCCTTGCCAACACAGTCAAGGTGACAGATGAGCCAATTGGTGATGACGAGCTCATGATAGAGGAAGGCGCAGAGATTGCTAGGAAGCTAAAGTGATGCTTTGGAAATTTTTTGTTTTTCTTTTTTTTTATATTTGCACTGGACATCTCGACGTAAGGCTTTTAAAAAGAAACTAACATCTTCTTAAATATGATTTCTGGAAACCTCGCAAGGTGCCTAGCAAAAATTTGCGGTGACGGAAATATGAATTCAAAGTATCTGAGATATAATAACACATCTAAAGTTTTGTTAAATGAATTCAAAGAAGATATTAAAAAAGAGTTTGGTGAAGTTCATTTTACAGAAGGAAAAGTTAATTCAGGCACTTCCTTTGTTCAGTTACATAACAAGAAAATTCTTTCTGTTTTCTCTTCCCATTTATATTCCTTTAAAAGCAGCGATATTTTCATTCCACAATCTATTAAAAACTCACCTTTAAACATTAAAATTGCTTTCATAAGAGCTTTTTATGATGACGAAGGATGTGCTGCTTTGAGGTTCAATAAATCAACAAAAGAATGGAAAAGAAACATAAACCTTTCTTCAAATTCATTTCAGATACTGGTGGAAATAAAGGAAATTTTGCATTCTCTCGGAATTACTTCGAACAGAATTTGTAAGAATAATGTTAATCGGCCTTATGATGAATCATGGATTCTCAGCATAACCGGAAAAAAGAACTTTTTGTCTTTCAGAGACAAAATAGGCTTTAAGCACCCAAGAAAAGCATTAATTTTAGACTTAATTATTGAAAGCTACATTGCAACACCTAAAAGAAAACCAAATTTATGTGAGGAATTAAAAAAGAAAAAATTGAACCTAAATGTTCCCATTCGTTAAAAAGGACAGCTTTCCGGGTCTCCCACACGTGAGTGCAGTACGCCCCGGAACGTTCGCGTGCTTAACTCTCACACGGGCTTAGGTTCCAAACCCGATCTGTGTTCGAAATGGGAACAGGTGTGCCACGCGGCTATGACCGTCCAGGGTCATAGGGAATATTTGGCATTTAAAAAGGTTTCTTTTTTTCAGTCGTAAAGAACCCCTTTTCACAACCTTTAAAAACGCCTTTATTCTCTCTTTTATCATCAGTTTTATGCTTTAATACGAGTATTATTGGAGGTATTAATATGAAGCTCTTATGCATTGGCAGCGGTTATGTTGGCTTGGTTTCAGGCACTTGCTTTGCTGACTTGGGCAATGAGGTTGTCTGCCTGGATATTGACGAGAAGAAGATTGAAAGCCTTAGCAGGGGGATCATCCCTATTTATGAGCCTGGGCTTAAGGAACTGGTTGACAGGAATATCAAGCTTGGCAGGTTAAGGTTTACATCTGACTCTGAGAAGGCAATCAGGGAAGCAGACATCATCTTCATCTGCGTTGGCACTCCTCCTAAGCCTAACGGAGAGGCTGACATGAGCTTCACCTATGCTGCTGCTGAGAACATTGGCAGGTTCATGGGCTCTTACAAGATAATTGCTAATAAGAGCACTGTGCCTGTTGGCACTGCTGAAAAGGTCAGGAAAATAATCAGCGAGGAATTAAGGAAGGGGAAGAAGAACATTGAGTTTGATGTTGTTAGCAACCCTGAGTTCCTGAGAGAAGGGGCTGCTGTCAAGGACTTCCAGAACCCTGACAGGATAATCATTGGAGTCTCCAGCGATAAGGCAAGGGATATTCTTGCAAGGCTTTACAAGCCCATAAGCAGGGCTGACAAGCCTATTGTTTTCACAACTGAGAAGAATGCTGAGCTAATTAAATATGCAAGCAATGCTATGCTTGCGACCAGGATTAGCTTTATGAATGAGCTAAGCCAGTTGTGCGAGGAGATGGGAGCTGATATCAAGGCCATAGCCCGAGGAATGGCTTTAGACACAAGGATTGGGCCAAGGTTCTTGCAGGCAGGATGCGGCTATGGAGGTAGCTGCTTTCCAAAGGATGTTAAGGCCTTAGGCCAGATGCTTGAGCAGCACGGCTTAACATCAAACCTTATGAGGACTGTTGATTATATTAATGAGAGGCAGAAGAGGAGCCTTGTGCCTAAGCTCAAGAAATTCCTGCCTAAGCTTGATGGAAAAATCATTGCAATATGGGGCTTGTCTTTCAAGCCAAGGACAGATGATATCAGGGAATCACCTGCATTAACAGTTATTGACCAACTGCTTAAAGAAGATGCTCAGGTGAGGGCTTATGATCCTGAGGCAACTGATAATGCAAAGCAGCTCTTCAAGAAAGGAGTGTTTTTTGCAAATAATTCATACGAAGCCCTTGAAGGAGCAGACGCCTTAATCATCCTTACAGAATGGGATGAGTTCAGGGAGCCTGACTTTGCCAGGATGAAGAAGCTGATGAAGCAGCACATAATCCTTGACGGCAGGAACATCTATGAGCCGGCAGACATTGAGAAGCTTGGATTCAATTACAAGGGAGTGGGCAGGTAGACTGCATAATCAATAATTAAATAATCTAGGGCGCGTTTTTTGAGATGACTAATTACTTTGAAAAAGGATTTAGGGGAACAGTTATAGTCTCATTGTTTACTGCTTTAGCCTATTTGGCAGGCTATTTTACAAGGATCTTTCTTGCAAGGGTGATTACGCCTGAAGAATATGGATTGTTCTACTCTGTTTTTACCTTGTTCCTATTTTTATGCGTGTTCGTAGATCTTGGCTATGGAGCTGCCCTTGTGAAGTTTGTTTCTGAATTCCTTGCTAAGAAAAATAAATACCTGGTTAATAAGACTATTTCGTATTTTGTTGCAATAAACATAATCTTAGGGCTTTTTATAAGTGGATTGCTGCTTGCCCTTAATGGATCGCTTTCACAATACTATTTCAAAACAAGCGAGGTTATTCCTTTAATCATTCTTTTTGCCTTCATACTGATTCTTAACTCCCTTTATGGGATTTTCCAAACAGTTTTTCAGGCTTTCCAGGACATGTTTAGGTATGGTCTATTATATTTCCTTAATAAATTCCTATTCTTGGCGCTTTGCATTATCCTTTTTTATTTTGGAGCCTTGCGCGGAGTCTTTTTGCCAGGAGTCGCATATCTCTTAACCATTTTCCTGTTGGTATTATTATTTGCAGCTTCTTTTCATCGTAAGATAAAAACTTTTAGATTAAATCAGGCCAAGTTAAAAAACAGAAGGTTTGATAAAAGACTATTTTTAAGAATGACTCACTTCGCACTACCCAACCTGCTAACAGTTTTATCTAGCACATTCATAGGCTACATTGGCGCCTTAATCCTAGTTTCTATGGTGCCTATGGCAATGGTAGGTGTTTATAATGCAGTGCTTCCAACTGTGCTTATCTTAAGCCAACTTGGTGGCGTCATAGCAACAGTTTTTTTCCCTATGCTCTCAGAGCTTTGGGCTAAAAGGGAATATTTACGCCTAAAACAAGGAGTATCTATGATTTACAGGTATTGCTTGCTCTTATTAATGCCGTTTTCCATTGTTGCGCTTTTCTTTGCAAATCATATTCTTAAGATATTTTTTGGAGATAGCTTCAGCAATGGAGCAACTGCTTTACAAATCCTTGTTCCTGGGATGATATTTCTTACCTTAGCTCAGATTAATTTCTCAGTGCTTAACGGCATTGGCAAGCCAAAGGAGATTACCAAGATAGTTGTTTTTGCAGCAGCATTTAATACAGTGACCAATATAATCTTGATTCCGTTTATGGGCATAAATGGAGCAGCTTTAACCACGACTTTAAGCTACCTTATCATGCTAGTTTGGTCCTACATTCTTGTGCAGAAAAATATTCGACTCAGATTTGAGAAGAGTTGGAGCGTTATTGTTATTTCATCATTTATTTTTTTAGGAGTATTATATTTATTTATGCATATTTTTTCATTAGGTCAGCCAGCTATGAGCCTTTATGTAAAAGTAGCAATCTCTTTTATATTCAGCTTCATTGTTTATGCCGTGCTAGCTTTCTTGCTCAAATGTATAACATTGGATGAGCTGAAGAATATTTGGAAGAATATTACGCACTTAAGAAGAACATTTTTGCCTTCAGTACCTCCCAAAGACTAGCTGAGGGTATTTTCTAATAGCTCTTACAAATTCAGAGAAAGTTTTCCTCACTCCCTTTGCTTTAATATGTCTATGTAGGTTATTTAGCTTTGCCTTATTATCATTAATAAGCCTGCTAGGATGTGCCAATGTGTAGAGGAAGTAATAATAAAGGATTTTTTTCTCAAACTTTCTTTTAATCCTATCAAAATCTTTATCCGGAAAGGTGCTGCAGTTCACATAAAGAGCAACATTTCCTTGCAAACCCTGCAGATATTTAAGCTCGTCTTTTATTTTTCCTGCTTTCTTAGCCCATTCATAAAGCTGAGTCCCCGGGTAAGGCGTGGCTGTGTTAAATGCAGGAGTCATTCCTGTTTTAAAGCAAAGCTTTAAGGTTTCCTTTAAACTATCCTCATCTTCCCCCACATAGCCGAAAATCATTTGGGGAACATAGTTCAGCCTGATAGCATCACAATTTTTTATTGCGGTAATAATCATCTCAGGGGTGATGCCCTTATTCATATTTTTCAATATTTTAGGAGAGCCTGACTCAATCCCAAATCCAACTGTGCTACAACCAGCATCTTTCATCATAGATAGCATTGGTTTTGTAGAAAAATTAATTCTTCCTTGGCATGACCACTTAATGCCTAATTTTTTAATTTCCCCACATAATTCTGCTATCCTTTTTTCATTAACCACTACCAACTCATCATCAAACGCGAAATAATTCGTTTTGAACTTTTTCTTTAAGACTTTTATTTCAGCAATCACATTTTTTACGCTCCTCAAACGCACTCCCTTAAAGTTTTTACTGCAAAAATTGCAATTAAAAGGACAGCCCCTTGCGCTAATCAGGTTTACGGTGTTATTATTATATTTCATATAGGTGCCCATAGCAAATAAGTCCCAGGCAGGAAAAGGAAGGCTGTCTAAATCCTTAATATCCTCCTGTTTAGATGTGATTATTATTTTCTTATTCTGGGCATAAGCTATTCCCTTTACTTCTCCTGGTTCGTCTAAATTCTTTAGCAATGATAAAAGAATGGTTTCTCCTTCACCAAGAGCACAGAAGTCTATATCAAGGTTCTCGAGCACGATCTTATATGAATGAATTGCAAGAGCTCCACCAAGCACAATCAAGCTTTTCCTGCTTACCTTCCTTATTATGTTAACGATATTCTCAACGTAGTTGTACTGGACAGACATTGCAGATATTCCTATAACATCAAATTTTTTTTCTTTCAAATATTCAGAAAGCTGCTTACCTGTTTTTGGCGTAGCATTTAAGTCAAGAACTTCAACAGCATATTTGTTTTTTATGAGAACAGCAGCAATATACCCCAACCCAATTGGAAAATAAGGAGTTCTCCTTCTTTCATAATAGATTTGTTCTGGCTGCAATAACAGGATTTTCATAATTTCATCTTTTTTAGAAAGGTTTAATGCATCATGTTTTTAAATCTTATGAAGGCAGATAGATTAGTTATCACTAATGCCTACCTAAATTTGGGGCTCATTTTAATAACTAGCTTTATAGTTTATTCTCTGATCTTGCTTTTATTCAGAATAGTAACCTTTAATGAGATCCAGCTAATCTTCAGGATTAATAATAACATTGATAATAAAGGAATTAATTAATAGTCAGATAGGATTATTTTCTTCTCCTAAGAATTTTATGTTGCTATATTTACGATCTTGATAATTTAGTTTCGGATGTTTTTGTAGGAACTTTTTTATTTCTTTAATTCCTTCAGCTATACTAATCCACTTCTTCTTATTTATTACTTTATTTAGTTTGCTAAAGGATACTTTATAATCTCTCATATCTTGCTTACACTCATCATTAATGATTTCAGCTTCAGGAACAGCGCTCTTTATCATTTCACCTATTTTATTAATGGTATAATTATTACTTTCGCTTCCCACGTTGAACACCTGGCCGCCAACTACGCTGATGGGTGCTTCAAGAATTGCAATTATTGAACTTGCAACATCTGCAACATGTACATTAGGTCTCCATTGGTTTCCACCGAATATGGTTATTTTCTTTTCTTTCACTGCCTTCGCGGTGAGCGTATTAATTACAAGGTCAAATCTAGGCCTGTTAGAAACTCCGAATAATGTAGCAAATCTTAATATTGTTGGCTGAAAATTTTGATCCTGTAATTCTTTTAAAGCATCCTCTGAAGCAACCTTCATTTTAGCATATAATGATATTGGATTAGGGGTAGAAGACTCATCTAGTAACTGATTATTTTTTGATGCTCCATAAACGCTGCATGAAGATGCATAAACTAAACGATTGATTTGATAGTACTTGCACACCCCCGCGATTATTCGCGTTGCCAAGTAATTTACCTGTTGCGTTAACTGAGGGTTTAAGGCAGCTGCGGGGTCACCCACTAGTTCAGCTAGGTGAACTACGGAATCAGCATCGCTTATGGCATTGGAAACATCCTCTATGTGCCTGGTGTCTCCCTCTATAATTCTGACGTTAGGATTACCTTTCAGGTCTGCCACTGATTCTTTACCGTATATGAATTTGTCAAGTATGGTAACTTTGTAGCCTTTCTTTAATAGCTTTCTGACTAGCACAGAACCTATATACCCTCCGCCTCCAATAACCAATACCTTCTGCAGCCTGTGTTCTAATCTTTTTCTTTTATTATAATATAACAATTGTTTGTTTCTATCCAACAATAAGAAATCCACTGGATGCATGTGCTCATCTAACAACGGCATCCCTGTGATGAAATTGTCAATAATAATAGACTTTACCTTTTCTACATTCGATTTGACGAAGGCATGCTTATACTCTCTATTCATTACTTTATCAACCATTTCGGCGCAGTCTACTCCTCTCTGTATTGCACGCTTTATATCCCCATCAGTTATTATCCCCCGCATTTTTTTGTCGTTATCAACAATCAGAGCAGTGTGCACGCCACCATTATCAATTACTCTCATAGATTCCTTAAGGGTAATATTGCCCTTAATA
Organism: Candidatus Nanoarchaeia archaeon; assembly: GCA_035256305.1. GTDB lineage: Archaea > Nanobdellota > Nanobdellia > Woesearchaeales > SM23-78 > SM23-78. Next base: position 6,346 of record DATEYH010000076.1, on the reverse strand, counting down.
ATTATCATGTCAATATTCTTTTTTTTTGCCATATTCTCAACCCTTGCTTTATCTTTTAAAAAAAGTTAGGTACTTTTCTCCAAAAATTTCTTTATATGCCTAATCATGTAATCCATCTCTTCCTTAGTTATGTTAGGGTAGAGTGGGATGTTTAATACTTTTAAGGATAATTTTTCCGTATTTGGCAAATCACCTTCCTTATACCCGTATTGCTTAGTATATATGGTCTTTAGGTGCACCGGAGTAAAATACACTTTGCTCATGACGCCCTTGGATGAGAGATATTCCTGAAGTCCGTCTCTTAAGCTTTGCGTTGGCAGTTTGATAGTATACATTTGATAAACCTGGAAATGCCCAGTTAATTCCTTTGGAACTTCAATCTGTTTTATTTTTGATAATTGCTTGGTGAGGTAATGTCCTTTTTTTCTTCTTATATCTATGATTTTTCCCACTTTACCAAGCTGGGCAAGTCCTAACGCGGCACACATAGTTGGCATCCTAAAATTATAACCTGCTTGCGTGTAATCATTGTCTTTTATCGAAGAGAAATAATCCTCGGCGAGTTCGACACGCCCATGGCTTCTAAGAAGTTTGGCCTTTTCATAAATTAATTGGGAATCTGTTACTAGCAATCCGCCCTCTCCTGTTGTTAGAACTTTGTTTTGACAAAAGCTAAATATGGCGCTCTCACCAAAGGTTCCAACCATCTTGCCATTTATCCTAGCGCCTAATGACTGCGCCGCATCCTCTAGAAATAAAAGATTATGTTTTCTTGTAACATCCCTCAGCTTTTCCGTGTCCCTTGCAGGGAACCCTCCGTAGTGAATAGGCATTATGGCCACAGTTTTTTTAGTTATCCTAGACTCCACATCATTAGCATCAAGGCCAAAGGTGTCTTGTTCAGACTCTGCGAAGACAGGTTTGCCTCCCGCGAGTATCACAGCGTTTGCTGTGGCTATGAAGGTGAATGATGGAACAATGACCTCCTTGCCTTTGATATCGTGTGCAAGAAGTAAGGTATGCAATGCCGAAGTGCCTGAATTGAATGTCAAAGCATATTTTCTTCCTATAAACTTCGCAATCCTCTGCTCGAATTCTTCAATCTCAGGGCCGATGGCCCAGTATGTTCCGCGATGTATTACCTTGGCAACAGCCTCAATGTCTGATTCATCAGAGCACATTTTGAATAGGGGTATATTCATTTCTCATCCCTCTCATGTTATTTTATACCAACTGATTTTTTTATTATCCGTGCAGGAACACCCACAGCTACGACATCGTCAGGCACATCCTTATTCACAAAGGTGAAAGCCCCTATAATGGAATTCTTACCGATAGTAACTCCGGGCATTACTATACTATGTGAGCCTATGCAGGCATTCTCTTTTATCACAATCTTTCCTTGCTTGCTATCAATTGTGCTTAAGCTATAGATTGAGCAATGACTTCCTATCTGAACATTATCCCCGATCTCCACTCCATGGTTAGCATTGATGTAGGTAAAAGCTCCAATGTCAGTTTTGTTCCCGAGTTTTAGACCTTTAACTCCTTGAACCATCCAGTTCCACTTAGTAAGTTTTCCCTCTTCAATCACAGGAGGCTTCCAGTTAGCAAACCTATCACTCATTTTTGCACCTCAATAAGTTATCTTTTTTTGCAATAGTTTCTTATTTATTTTTATTTCTGAAAGGATTTTTGCAATTCTCTTACCTGACTTACCATCTCCATAAGGATTCTTGCATCTCTTAAGAGCGTTTTTGAATCTCTTATTGTAAATAGCCTTTTTGATTGCAGAAAAAATTCCTTTTTTATTATAGCCAACATCAATCACATTAATCGTTCTCAGCCTTCCTTCTTGCCTGGTTCCTATATTAATCACAGGGAGCTTGAAAGAGGCCGCTTCAATAATGCCTGCACTCGAGTTGCCAACAATTGCTGAGGTATAGCTCATAAGGCTCAAAAATTCTTTGCGCGGTATGTTTCTAAAAATTTTTATTGTTCTAAAATTGCGATATTCTTCTATGATTTTTATCATTCTGCCGCTACCAGCATCTGCATTAGGATAAGTCACTATTGCTTGCAGACCTAAAGCTCTTATTGCTTCCACAGTTTCTCGCATTTGTTTCTCAGAATCTAGGAATTCATGGCTTACAGGATGCTGAGTGACAATCACAAAAGGCCTTTTCAAATCAAGCATGAATTTTTTTTCAAGATATTTCCCTGAAAATAAGTCTTTATGTATATCGTCTAGGCCAGGCGCACCGACAACATAAACATTCTTTTTGTTTTCTCCCATCTTGATTATTCTTTCCGCACCGTCTCTTGTTGCAACAAGGTGAACCTGAGCAAGCTTGGTTATTGCATGCCTTACGTGCTCATCCACAGTAGAGCTTATTTCTCCCCCATGAACATGAACAATAGGAATTCCCAGATAAGTTCCAGCAATAGCCCCAGCAAGCATCTCCCCTCTATCTCCAAGAACTAGGACAATATTGGGCTTTATTTTTTTGAAAATTTCAGTAAACCTGATTATGAGTTCACCCACAATCCTGGACATTACTGCCTTGTCATCTTTTTCACAAACCGCTTTAACTTCATAAATGTTAAAGCCGTCCTTCTTTATCTCCTCCAGGGTTTTTCCGAACTCTGGCATCAGGTGCATGCCTGTGGCGATGACTGATAGCTTTAGATCCGGATGCTTAGCTATCTCAAACAAGGTGTTCCTCATCAAGCCATAATCAGCTCTTGTTCCGCTAATATAAGTGATGCGTTTCATTCAACATCCTCCCAACTGATAAGGGCGTCTTTTTTGATAGCATGTTTCGCTGTTTTTCCAATTATTTTTTCAATATCCTTTGGAGGTATTCCTGTACCAGGCCTTTTTATAATAAGCATCTCCTTGGTTATCTTAACACCTGTGGGAACATCCTTTTTCGTAACTACACTTTTCCTGACAAACTTTGCAAATTCCAACTCCTCTTTTGTTGGTTTTTTCAGCCCATTCCCTAAAACCTCTCGCGGGATATCTATTTTTTTCTTGCTTCTTATAGCATCCACCATTTCCCTGAGCTCTAATGGATTCAGCGATGCCTTGTGGTCAGGGCCTTCCATGTTTTTGTCAAGCGTAAAATGCTTCTCTACTACAACAGCTCCGAGAGAAGCTGCCATTGTTGGAATATCGATACCTTCTGTGTGGTCAGAATAGCCTACTGGGCAGTCGAATTCCTTTCTTAGAACACCAATTACGTTGAGGTTTGCATCTTTTTTAGGGCAAGGATAATTGGTAGTGCAATGAAGAATAATAAAGGGAACTTTGTATTTTTTTATAACTTCAACAGCTTCTCTTATTTCATCCATCGTAGCCATACCCACACTAATAAAAACAGGTTTTCCTTTCTTAGCTACTTTTTCTATAAGCTGGAGGTTAGTCAAATCTCCTGAGCCTATCTTGAACAGGGGCACGAGCGCATCAATGAAATCAATAGCATCCTCTGTGTGTGGTGTTGATAAGAACAGGATTTCTTTTTCATCGCAATACCTTCTTAGCCCAACAAAATCCTCTTTTTTTAACTCCAGTTTCTTGAGCATGTCAAACTGGCTCCCTTTTCCTTGGTATTCTGCTTTTTTAGTATCCTTGGTTACCAAGTTCTCTGTTGTAAAAGTCTGGAACTTCACAGCATCAGCTCCTGCAGCCTTTGCAGCGTTCACAAGCTTCTTTGCAATTTCAACACTCCCATTGTGGTTAACGCCTGCTTCTGCTATTATAAAACAAGGTTCTCCTTCTCCAATTTTCTTATTGCCGATTCTGATTGTTTTAACTACCATTTTATTTACCCTGAGATAATGAAGCATAATATCTTGCTCTTCTATCCTTGAGTGCAGAGAATTTTTCTCTCCACTCATTAACTTCCTCAACCTTTAGGTCAGCAATTATAATCTCTTCATTTTCTCCTGCCTGAGCAATTACTTCTCCCTTTGGCGAAATTATCATTGAGCTTCCAAAGAATGAAAGCTCAGGAGAATTACCTGCTCTATTAATGCTAATCACATATGCCTGGTTCTCAATTGCCCTTGCCTTTAGCAAAGTAACCCAATCCTCTTTTCTTGGGTTAGGCCAGTTAGCAGGTATAATAAAAACATTTGCCTCTGCCTCTTTTTCTATAGCAACCCTAAATAATTCTGGAAACCTTAAATCATAACAGATGAGCGGATAAATGCAGAAACCTTCTAGATTGAAACAGGCAACGTCTTCTCCATTAGAATAGGCTTTATCCTCCTTGCTAAACGCGAACACATGGTTTTTGCGGTACTTACAGATAAGTTTCCCGTTCTTATCAAAAACAACAACAGCATTGTAAGGCAAACTATCATTATTATATTCTATGAACGAGCCTAACAGATAGGTTTTGTTTTTCTTTGCTTGCTCAGAAAGGAATTTACACGTCCCGCCGTCCTCTTTTTCTGAGAATTTCTTGGAGTTCAAGGTTACTCCTGTCGAGAATAGCTCTGGCAGGCAGATAAGCTCTGCTCCGCGTTCTTTTGCTTCTTTTATCAGGGCTTCAGCTCGCTCATAATTCTTCTCCTGGTCCTCCCAGGCAATATCCATTTGTATGCATCCTATTTTCATTTTGATCCTGCTTAATATCAGCCAAATCAGACAATCAATTAAATTGCCTGAATACTGGTTTTTGAGGTTTTCCCTTGAGATAATGGCCCAAGCCTGCTTTCAAGGCTTTCTTGTAGACTTCTAATGAGTTTGTTACAGCATCAAATGTCATTTTAAGCTCCTTATCCCCATGAGCATAGGAATTCACAATCCAAGGTATGAGTATTTTGTTTTTTACCATTTCTTGATGGAATAATGTCCTGAATTCAAAGCTACTTTTGCCGGAATTGTCTTTCGCTACATAATTCATTCTTCCAGGGAAGCCTTCGATGTAAAATTTGTCCTCGATTCCAATATCCGATGAGATTTTGTTAATCCCAGAAATGAATTTCTTATTATAGCTCCAAAGATAATTTAAGACATCATGTTTTTTGTAGTAATCTATGACCGCCTGGATCGCTCCAAGACTGATCAGCTCACCTCCATAGGTTGTGGATATGAGAAAAACCCGCTCTTCACCTTCTTTCTTTATCCCGCCAAGGTTCATAATTTCCTTCTTGCCGACAAGCGCTGTGAGCGGATAACCATTGGCCATGCCTTTTCCCACAGTCACAAGGTCGGGGGTCACTCCGTATTGGTCGAGTGTTGTGAATATGCCGGTCCTGAAGGTGCAGGATATCTCATCAGAGATGAATACTGCGCCGTTCTTATGCGTTATATCAGCAACTTCCTTGAGAAAACCATTCTCAGGCTGGATGTGCGTCGTGGGCTCCATTATTACGCAAGCTATCTGATTAGGGTAGTTCCTGAATGCCTGCTTTACTGATTCGATGTCATTGAACTTGAAATTTATTGTAAGGCTGCTGATTTCTTCAGGGATACCCTTTTTTACAACAGTATCTCCGATGAACCAGTCATCATATGAGAAGAAGGGATGGTCGATGCATCTTAGAATATACTTCCTATCGGTGTATGCCCTAGCAAGTTTTACTGCAGCAGTTGTCACAGTGGAGCCGTTCTTTGCGAACTTGACCATATCCATTCCTTTGAACAATTTTAAGACTTTCTCAGCAGCATCCAGCTCAGTAAGAGAAGACTTGGTCAGGTTGGTTCCTTTTCTTATTTCAGCTATTGCGGCATTATCTATTTCAGGAGTGGCGTAGCCGATAGTCACTGTGCGTAGGCCCATGCCGTAGTCCAAATATTTTTCTCCGTTGGACCCCCAGATATAGCAACCTTTTCCTTTAACAACGAGGGCAGGAGCATTTTCAGGGAACTGGTCGTCCCCGCGGCTATAGGTGTGTGCCCCTCCGGGTATTAGTGCGTGTGCCTTTTCCCGAAGTTGATTCTCACTCAAACCGAAGTTGCTGCTTTTTATGTCCTTGAACCCTTTAATGCTTTTGATTACCTTCATTTTTCTGCCTCCAATTCTCCCCTTGCAGCATATTTGATTTCATCAATCATCAATGTATTATTATATGCCTTTTCTTTTCAGATGATTCAACAGCTGCATCTAACAATCGCAATATCTTCAGGTCTTCCTGCAATGTATAAGAGTAAGTGTTTTTTCCTTTTATTTTTTCAATGAAAGACTTTAGCTCGTCTATGTACATGTTTTCTTTTGCTAGGTATCCTTTTTCTTTGAATCCTTTGTCTTCTTTGTATTCTGTCCATTTTTTTGTTTTGGTTTCGTATATTTTAACTTTTCCTTCTAGCCAGTCCCATACTATGGTTCCTTCT
>DATEYH010000075.1:0-4506 GCA_035256305.1 Candidatus Nanoarchaeia archaeon | reverse complement strand
AAGTAGAAGAATGCAAATAAGAAAACAAACGGGAACAAAAGGAAAAGGCTTGGAGTTTTGATAAATGTGAACGCTATTATTAGCAAGCCAAAGCTCAGGAATATCGCGGTTGTGAAGGTCCTCTTGATATAATGCTCTGGGTCTTCGCGCAGCCTTGCCTGGGCTAGCTTAAGCTTTAAGTCAGGCACGTTCCTTGCGATTATTTTGAAGAAGCTCATCTCCCGAACCCCGCATAATATGAATCAATACGAATCTTAATTAGCATAAATCTTTAAAATTTTTGAAACCTGATTGCCTTAATCGCTATATTAATCCTCAATCTATTCTGTGAATACCCTGTTAGCATTAACAAACTTCATGAAATTATCCTTATCAGTGTAGTACTCTGCTATTATTCTGCCTACTGCATCTACCCCTATGATGTTGTGCCTTACCAGGTAAGTAAGCACCCTCTCTTTCTCGTTTAAGTCCCTCTCTATCTCTGAATCGCTCATTCCAGTATAAAGCCTGAGATTCTTGAAGAAGGATTTGGAAGGGTTTTTCTTGACCAGCGCATCTTTCTTCTGGTCGTAAAGCATTAGCGTGTTTACTGTGCTGTCATCCTGTATCTCTGCGATCTCAAAGGTTCGCCTTACTCCGGTCCTCCTGTTCCTGAATTGGACTATAATAAGGCTTATTGCTGGCAGCAGGATAGGAGGCACGTCTATTGGCTGGTGGGTAAGCCTATCCACTGTCTGGTCAGCATTATTTGCGTGGAAGGTTGCATAAACGCTGTGGCCTGTGTGTATGGCTTCAAAAAGGGTTTCTGCCTCTCTCTTCCTTCTTACCTCTCCAACAATTATCCTGTCAGGCCTCATCCTCAGGCTGTTAACAAGCAAATCCTCCATGGAAATCTCTCCTCTTCCTTCAGCGTTAGGCAGCCTTGTGTTCATAGGAATCCAGTGCAGGTATTTGGGAAGCCTTATCTCCCTTGTATCCTCTATGCTGATAATCCTCTGGTTTGGGGGGAAGAAGTCTGCAAAGCAGTTGAGGGCAGAGGTCTTGCCGCTGGCTGTTCCTCCTGCTATTATCGCGCTCATCTCATATTGCATGGCCAGCCAAATCATTGCTGCTGCTTCTATGGATATGGTCCCGCTTTGGATGAACTTTGTAATAGTCCATGGGTCTCGTGCGAATTTTCTGAAAGTAAGAGTGTTGCCAAAGGTGCTTATCGGCATGAGAGTGGCGTTAACTCGGTCTCCCTCTTCAAGGTGGGCATCCAAGAGCGGCTCTAATACTGAAATTTGGCGCCCTACTTTTCTTCCGATAATGCTGGCATAGTGCCTTGTTTGCTCCTCATCCCTGACAAATACATTTGTCTTGAGCCAGCCATGCCTTCTATGATAAACCCATATAGGCTCTGTAGCTTCGTTGACCACTACTTCCTCAAGCTCGTGGTCATTCATAACAAACTCTATCATGCCCAAGCCCAGGCTTTTGGTGAGAAGGTAGCTCGTGAGAAAGCTTTTGGTCTCGTCATCCAAGTCAGGAAAGTACTTGTTGACAAGGTCGCTTATTGTCTCTTCGAATTGGCTTTCTATCAGCTTGGTTTTTTTAAGGTCAGTAAAGTCTATCATTTCAAGGTTTACTTCCCTTATCAGCTCTTGCCTTATCCTTTCGAGCATGAACTCCGTGGTCTTGGATATGCTGGAGATGCTAACCTCATACAAAGGCACAAACTCTCCTTTTCGCTTCACCACCGTGACCTTGATAGGGACGTTTTTTGCCTTGTACTCGTAAGTGTCAATAATTACTCCTGGGCTAGAACCAGCTTCTGAAGTTTTTTTGGCTTCTTTTTCTGCAGAACCCTCTTTTTTTTCCTCAGAATTCCTCTTATCTGCCACTGAAAAACCCACCTCTTTTCACTAACTGCTTAATAAATGCTAATCAATAACTACTTATGACGGTGTGGGAATAATCGATATATAAATCTTGCTATAATTAAGGAATTGGTATGAGAAAACTGGCTTATAATAACCCCACTCAGCTCATGTTTATTTCTGATTATGCTTATTCTCAGGTTATTGCTTCCTGATAATAGTGTTAGTGAGTTCGCTTAATTTGGCTGCAAAAGAACCTCTCTTCCTCTCAATCTCACTAAAGCGCGCCTGAAGCTCTTTTACATAGCTTTTCACGTCATCGCTCTTAAGGGAGAGGCTAAAGCTATGCGCCTTGTTTATAAGCTCTTGCAAGCCTTTTTCTATCTCTGCTTTTTCTTTGTCCAGGGCAGTTAACAGCTCATGAGCCTTGGCTTTCTTCTCAAAGAATATCTTGAACTGCTCAGCAGCCTCCATGCTCTCAAGCTTGTACTTGTCAATCTGCTTTTTCCTGTCCATTATCTTGCTGAGTATTGAATCCTGGACCGCTAGTATTTTTGCTTCTTTCTCGTCAGCAGTCTTTATAATCGGCTCTAGCTCTGATTTCATCTTATAGGTCATGTCATGGTGCAGCCGGTCTGCGTCTCCCAGGACAGTGTTTATTCTTGAAACCGAGCTCTTGATTATGTTTTTTTGGTCAACAATCTTGTTGCCTAATGACTTGAGCAATGCTCCCAGGGCATCTACCCTTTTTTTCAAGGTCTCGTCCCTTTTCTCAAGATAGCTTAGCTCTACTTTTGCCTCTTCTATCTTGTTCTTCTCAGACTCTATCTCTTCCACGAAGTTTTCAAATTGCTTTTTTTGCGCTGTAATCTGGCGGCGGACGCCCTCAAGCATTTGCTGGTATTCGAGCTTTTGCTGGATTATATCCTTATCAATGTTTTTCTTCAGCTCCTCGTAGTGCTTCAGCTCCTGGAGCTGCTCACGCACCTGCTCTATGTCGCCGCCAATCACCTCGTTAAGTTTATTGAACTCCTCCTTCAATTTGTTAAAGCCAGCAGACTCTGTTTCCATTGTCTTCAAAGCCATCTCTACCTTCCTTGTGAAGGCATCTTTTTTTGATGAGTACTCCTTGGTTTTCTTCTCAACTTCGTGCTTGGTAAGCTTTCTCTCGCAAAGGTAGGTCTTGCTCAGCTTGTACTCTATAGTGATTAAGCCCTCTTCCTCTAAGAAATCAGCCCATTCCTGGACCAAGGGAATGTTAACTCCGAGCTCATTAGCAGCATCATTAATGCTGATTCTCCTCTTGGCCTCGATTAGGTCTACTAGCTTGTCAACTCCTGTCTCAATGCTATTCTGGCTAGCCATATTAACCTCTTTTTTTCTCTTCTAAAGCATGTATCAGTTAACGATGGTATAAAAACTTTTCTTTTTTGTAGATCTGTAGAAATCCTTACCGTCGTTGCCATTCAGCTTTTTGTCGCTTCGCTTAAAACAAGCAAATCTTTGATTTGCTGTTCCATCCAATTTCATTGGATGAAAACCTGGGAAAAACCAGGTGACATGCGCTCGTTACACTCGCTTAGTCCCCTACGTGCTACCGAGCACTTATGTGCGAGCGTAGCACACTTTTGTAAACTTACAAAAGCGAGGCTTTTGAAGTTCCAAAAACTTCGTTTTTGATAACTTTTCGTAAAAGTTTGGCTGATCAGGTAAGCCGAGCAGGAAATGATTTCTACTCACATTTTTTCTTGCTATTTCATGATTATCCTGTCCTTGATTCTTGTCTTCCCAGCAAAGCCAGCAGGTAGCTCTATGACATATTGGGATCTGACTTTGGGAGCGTAGTAGCAGAAAGGCTTGAAATTCTTTTTTATATCAACTACTTTCTTGCTCTTGTCAAGAAAGAGCACGTCTATTGGGAAGAACACAAACATCATGTGCAGCTCTGCCCTTACCTCACAGTTAAAGATAAAGGCTAAGGCGTAATCTGGCTTTTTGAAGAAGAACATGAAGCCTCGCGCCTTTGAGAATATGCTTTTACATAGCTTAGACTTTTTTATTATCACGAAATTCCTGGTTTGGTTTTTTATCATGAGCATGGTGTTGATGAGAGCTTGTTAACCTCGTAAGCTGCAGTGTGGTTGGTGTCTATGGTGAACCAGCTCGGCATGTTGTCAACATTGCAAACCCTTGCTTCATAGCCAGTGAGGTTGGTGAACAAAACATAATCAATAATGCTTCTTGAATCACTGTAGTTAACATTCTGGTCTATTAGCTCAGGTATGAAGACTATGCTCTCAATCCCATAAGTAGAGTTTGAAAAGTTGCCTTCCAGCCTCATAAGGAAGCTTGGGGCAAGTGTGTTGTTTGTGTAATAGGAATAGTTAATGTGCCTTATAAGCTCAGCAGTATCATTGGTAGCATCATAGATATAATCTGTTACGTTGGTAATCCTTATTGTGTTAGGCACCCTGCCATAAGTGGCTACGCTATAAACCGGGTCTCTGATATTAATCAGTGAGACTGTCGTGTTATAATCCCTTGTGAACTCCCAGCGGGCAGTTCCTTTCCTGTCAGTTATATTAACTATTGTTGTGGCTATAACGCTAACGCTCCAGGGAGAATCATGGAGAAGAGTTATCTTGGT
>DATEYH010000074.1:0-9692 GCA_035256305.1 Candidatus Nanoarchaeia archaeon | reverse complement strand
TCCCCGCCCCGGAATATTACTTCTTTACCTTCCTCAGCTTCTTAGAATCTACAAACTCCTCATGCACAGGAAGGTCTGAGTCAGTGTCTATTTCAAGCTTCTCGAACAAATCTGACTCTGAATCTGGCTCTTGCCCTGTTTCTTTTCCTAATTCTTTCTCTTTCTTCTTCTTTTTGAACAGCTCAAATCCTTCCATAACCCCTAGTAAATGGCTAGTAGTATAAATTATTTTCCAAAAAATATTAAAAGAGAAGAAAGAGGTGATTAGAGTAGAAAGAGGTTGTTTGTCATGGCAGCTATTCCTGGTTGGGCTTATTTAGGAGCTGGAATTTTCATGATTGTGTATTCCAGGCTTGTTAATATCAAGACCCAGTCTAATGCATTAACCATCTTCTTTATCATAGGAATAATCTTTGCAATCATAGGCATTGGAAAGATGTTTTATCACGGCGCAATTAAGAGGAAGCAGCAGGATGCTGAATTGGCTATGGGAATGGCAAACTTAACAGCAAACCCGGAAGCAAACCAGCCTGGCTCAACAGCTTATCCTAGGCAGCATAATCCTGTGGCAGCAGAGCAGCAATTCCAGGCTCACCAGGCAATGCATCATGCTAATTTCAATCCTCAGCAGCCGCACCAGGTTCACAAGGCTCATGATCCTCAGCACTTGTCAATCATCACCTGCCCTGCCTGTGAAACAAGGCATTACTCTTATGCTAATTATTGTATGCGCTGCGGGGCTAGGATAAAGAGATAAAGAGTTAGCCAACCCTTGCCCTACTCCGCTTCGCTCGCTGTTTGCGTTCGCTCAGCTTCGTCTTGCCATTGCGAGCCAGTCTGTTCTGGCGTTGCCGTCAAAAGCAAAGCTTTTGTGGCGCTCAAAAAGCTTGGCTTTTTGGCACTCAAAATTTTCAATTTTGTTGCGCCAGAAGCTTCGCTTCTGAGCGCAATCAATGGCTACGACGGTCAAGGGTTTGGCTGAAGAAATAAGAAAATATTAAAAACAGAGTGCATTACGGATGAGATAAAATGGACGCAATGGAGTGCATAAGCACAAGGAGGAGCATTAGGAGATTTCTAAACCTGCCTGTGGACTTTGAGACTATAATGACTATTCTGGAAGCAGGCTCTTTGGCTCCGAGCAGCGGCAATGTGCAGGACTGGAAGTTCATTCTTGTTGACAAAAAGGAATTGATGAAGAAGATTTGCGAGCACAGCCTTGGACAGGAATGCATTCATAATGCAGCGTTCTTAGTGGTGATTTGCTCTGATCCTGAGCAGACAGGGATTCACTACGGATTAAGAGGAGCGAAACTTTACACCATCCAGAACTGCGCAGCAGCAGCCCAGAATATGCTATTAGCAGCCCATGCCCTTGGCCTTGGGGGAGTGTGGGTGGGTGCTTTTGAAGAGGAGAAGATTAGGGGGCTCCTTAACATCCCTCAGAATGCAAGACCACAGGCAATCATGGCTTTTGGCTACCCTGACGAGATACCAGACCACAAGCGCGTCAAAGACTTGAGGATAATAACCTACTTCAACAGTTATGGAGCGACCATCAGGAATATGCATCATGTTCTCAGAGACTACTCTGTTGACTGGGAGGCAAGGATTAAGCAAGCCCACACAGCAATTGATAGATTCAAGGAAAAGGCAGAGAAGGCAACAGCAAAAGCAAGAGAAGACGTGGGAAAGAAAGGCGGCTCGTTCTTTCAGAGATATAAAGAAAAGATTAGGAGCAAAACAGAAATAAAGAAAAAATAAAATTTGCTACTAATAAGTGATACTAAACGAAATATTTTTAAACACCAATAATTCTCTTGTAAGGATGAAAATACTTGCTACAGCTAAACAAAGAGGCTCTGCGCAGGCACTGGAACCAGTAATAAGAGAATTGATTAAAAGAAGCCACGTCATCAAAGTCTATGCCACTGGGAATGAAGCTGAAGCTGCAGGGTTCGGAACGGTTATAAATTATGAAATAATAAGCCCACAGGAAAAAGACTATCCTTTACTTGTTAAAGGATGTGACTTAGTGCTATTGGGTTTGTCTGGTTATGAAACTCCCGATGGCTATTTTCTACGTGCTGCCAATAAAAAAGGCACCCCAACAATTGCTGTCCAGGACCAAGATGCGGGCTATATGGAAAGGTTGGGGAAAGACCCGCAAGAACTTCCATCTGTTATTTCTGTAATGAATAAGGAATGCCTTGAAACTATGAAATCAGAGTTGCCCTGTGAAATGGCAGAAGAAGCAATAAAAAGAACAAGGGTTGTTGGGTGGACTGCGTTTGACGATTATGCAAGGATAAGAAACGAATTTACTGGAGCACATAGAGAAAACCTCCTGCAAAGCATCCTAATCAATCCCCGGAATGAAATATACACACATTTTACTCAAAACATTCCACCTGAATCCGCTTATATGAAACCATTAACCTGGCCTTATCTGAGAAAAGAAGAATACTATGACTATGAAACAAAAGTCACACAGAAAGTGTTTGAAGCTGCTTCTGACCTGAAGTTAAAGCTAATCGTGAGGCCTCACCCAGGCGAAGAAGGCGAATTTACATCAGAACTATCAAAAAAACATGATTTTATTTTTATACCGGCAAGAGCTTGCGAATCTAAAAAATTAATCCTGGCTTCCTATTCAGTAACTGCGGGCAGAAGCACCGCCCTTGCAGAGGCGTGCCTTCTTGATAGAAACGCAGGAGGAATACTGCCTGATGTGAAACCAGAGGCAATAAGACCATTCCCCGCAATTTCTTTGGGAGCAATCCCTTACACCCTAACTTTTTCAGGCATTAAGGGAATTCTTCAGCAAATAACTTCTAAAGATGAAAATATCAATAATATCCTGGCAGAAGATAGAAAGAAGTTCTCAGTTGATGGGAAAGCTAGTGCAAGGCTAGCTGATTTAGTTGAGACTTATTGCATATGATTTTTGCTACTTAAACCATTTTATTGGTGCTTTACATAAACCTTTAAAAAACCAGCTCGCTTCCCCCTTCCCAAGATGCCCTTAACTCCTGAGTTCAGTGAAGTATTATTCCCTCATGATGAAGTCAGGCCTATACAGGACGAGCTCATAAGGAACATCAACAAGGCAATCACTAGCCAGCAAAACCTGATAGCTCACGCCCCCGCAGGGCTTGGCAAGACAGCAGCAGCCCTTGGCCCTGCCATCAGTGAGGCTTTGAAAAAGGACTTGACTGTTTTCTTCCTCACCTCACGCCACACCCAGCACAAGCTGGCAATGGAGACAGTCAACCAGATAAGAGAGAAATACAGGCTAAGCTTTACTGCTGTTGACATCATTGCCAAGAAATGGCTCTGCCTCCAGCCAGGGATTGACAAGCTTTACCCTCGAGAGTTTGCTGATTACTGCAAGAAGATAAAGGAAGACAACCTTTGCGAGTACTACACAAAAGCAAGGGACAAGGGAGATGTTTCGCAGGAGGCAAGGGAGGTTGTCAAGCAACTAAAGCAGGAAAACAAGACAGACACTGAGAGCATACTCCAGCTCAGCACAGAGAGAAAAATCTGCCCTTATGAGATAGCATTAATGATAGCAAAGGAGTCAAGGGTAATCATAGGCGATTACTATTACCTGTTCAATCCAGTGATAAGAGAGACTTTTCTCAACAGGATAGGAAAAGAGCTTAACAAGATAATAATTATTGCAGATGAAGGGCACAACCTGCCTGAAAGGGTCAAGGACCTGGCAAGCCACAGGATAAGCACCAGTACCCTGAGAAGAGCGATTGAAGAGGCAAATAAGCATAAGAAAGGAGAGATGGTTGAGGTTCTTGAATCCCTGGAAAAAAGACTATGGGGATTGGCAGAGGAAGTTGATGATGAAACATACGTCAGCAAGGAGCAGTTAATATCCGAGATAAAGGAGATGACTGATTATGACGAGCTAGTCTCAGAGATGAGCTTGCTGGCAGACATTGTAAGGGAAGAGCAAAGGCAATCCTCCCTAGGCACTGTTTCAGCATTTCTTGAAGCATGGGATGGAGATGATCAGGGATTCACAAGGATACTGGCAAGAAGCACAGGATTAAGAGGAGAGGAAATAATAACCATACAGTACAGGTGCCTGGACCCGAGCCTCATGACGCGTGACGTGATAAGAGCAGCTTACTCAACCATTCTCATGTCAGGCACTCTAAGCCCGACTAGCATGTACAAGGAGGTATTGGGATTTGACACAGCAGAAGAAGCTAGCTATAAGAGCCCGTTCCCAGAGAACAACAAGCTCAACATAATAATCCCAAGAACAAGCACCAAGTACGAGACAAGAAGCGATGACCAGTACAGGGAGATAGCAGAGATAATAACCAGGGCAACCAACAAGATACCTGGCAACACAGCAGTATTCTTCCCAAGCTACACATTGCGCGATGATATTAACAAGCACTTTTCCAAGCTCTCAGACAAACCAGTGTTTGTTGAGAAGCAAAAATTCACTAAGAAAGAAAAGCTGGAGTTCCTTGAAGCTTTCAAAGGCTACAAGAACGTGGGAGCAGTGCTAATGGGAGTGGTTGGAGGAAACTTTGGAGAAGGAATAGACCTTCCAGGAGATTTTCTCAAAGGAGTGATAATAGTCGGGCTCCCATTGGAGCGGCCAAACCTTGAAACCCAAGCCTTGATTAAATATTATGATGATAAGTTCAAGAAGGGCTGGGATTATGGCTATTTGTTTCCGGCGTTCAACAGAGCGCTTCAGAGCGCAGGCAGGTGCATAAGGAGCGAGACAGACAAAGGAGTAATCATATTCCTAGATGAGAGATATGCCTGGAATAACTACAACAGGTGCTTCCCACCAAGCTGGGACATCAAGACAACCCTGCTCTATGAGAAGATGATAGAGGATTTCTTCAAGGAGAACTCATAAGAACCTTAGTTAAACCTTAGCTAGGTAAGCATTATTTTTGCATCTCTTCATACCTCTTAAAAACCATTGGCGCCTCAGGACAGAACTTCTCTTTTTTCATTAATTCCTTCAGTTCGTCCATGGTCATGAAGGAGCCCTTCTCAATTTCCTCTCTCTGCACTCTGATTTTACCGTCATAGACGCACAGATACACGCTCTCTATCACCCTGTTAGTATCAGATTCTATTTTAATTTTGAACAAGAATTTTAATTTCGGATTCTTGATCCCCATCTCTTCCTGTACTTCCCTGATAGCTGCTTCATCATAACTTTCACCGCTTAAAACAGCTCCACCACAGAACATATCATACATGCCAGGATAGATATCTTTGGCTTCTGCTCTTTTATGGACAAAGATTTGCCCTTTTGAATTAAGAACGAGTATTGCCACGCCTCTGTGCCAGAGATTCTTTTTCCTTATTTCCTGTCTTGTAGCAGAGCCTATTACCTCATCGCTTTCATCAATAACATCACTCATTTCTGACATGATTTAAAGAAAAACAACCTTCCTTTATTTATTTATTGGCTTTTTTAAGGGCTCTCTGCCACGAACACCACGCTGCCATTGCACTGGCCAAAGCTTTGAGAGCCAGCAGGAACCATGAACTGCCAATAGGTGGAGTTACTTCTTATCTCGTCGTATGCTGTCTTTGCAGGTATGGTTAATCCAAGGTCTTGTTCAGCAGCGCCTAGTTGTGTCTTTGAATTATAATCAGTAGCAGGGCTGGTTGCGAACCTTTCAAATGAAACTGTTATGTTGTTTATCTCGCAAACCATTGAGAGCCCTGTTCCAGTTGCTTCATCCTCTCCTCCAAAGCCGTAAACGCTGATATTCATGGGCATGTTGCCGACATTGCTTATGTTAACAGTAACGTTAGGAGAGAACTGGCTTGGCTCAAGAGAGGTATAATCAATCACGCTGGTTGAGATGTTAAGGGCGAATAGCTGGTTCATTGTGGTGTTGCCGGTTGCATTGACTTTAAAGGAGCTAGTCCATGCAAACCCTGTGCAGTTCCAGCTGCCATTGATTGCAAAGTACCATACATTAAATATGCATTGGTAATCTGCGCTCTGGCCTCCTCCTGCTATAAAGGCACAGCTGCTATTAGTGTAATGAGTTCTATTACTGTCTCCAGAATCATATGCTGTGGTTGTGGAGTAGAGCGTCGCATTTGCTCCGAGAATATTGGTATAAACTTCAGAGTCAGTTACTGTCATGTTGCAATAAACAGTCTTGGTTGTGCCTGCCTGCAAGTCAATCTCATTAATAGGAATAAAGATATTATCATCAACAACTATGAGAGCAATATTGAGTGCAGGGGCAATTGTTAGGTTCCTGATTTCAGAACTATTAACATTATTGTTAATGTCTGTGCAGTTAACACTCCAGTTATAAACGCCATTGCCCAGATCATACCTAAGACTAAGGTTTGTGTCCCTTGGAGGGCTCAACGTTGTATTTACTATGTTACCATTGATAATTAATGAGCAATTAGCAATAGCACTTGTAGCATCGCTAACATTAAAGTAAAAGGTCATGTTATTATTGGTGGTATAATTATTATTTTGTGGACTAACTAGCATTATAATAGGAGCAACATTATCAGGTTTTATCTCAAACCAGAAATAATCATATGCATTATTGTAGTTTGCTTTTGTCCCAAGAGAAACTGTAGAGTAGTTGCCTGCTGATATTCCAGTAGTGCTCCAGTTCCAAACCCATAGCCCTTGATAATCAGTTGTTGATGAATTGCTTGCAACAAGCAACTGTGTGCTTCCAATGCTTCCAACGCTATAGACTCTCTCCTTGTAGAAAACATTAAGGATTGCATGGTCAAGAGCAAAGGAGGCATCATCGGATTTGCCTAATCCTGTAATATTAGTTTCGTATCGCACAAAAAGCATGTTAGTGCTGTTATCAACATAATTATCAAGCGCATTGGTTTCTATATAAGTATCTGTGATTTCATTGGCAGAATTGACATCCTGTAGGATAGTGTCAAACCCAGCAGCCCAGCCAACAGCGTCGTAGTCATAAAGCTGGACATAGGCAGTGCCGCTCCCTGCTCCGATCGCAGAGCCGCAGGTTATAGGCGCAGTCACGTCATTAGAATGGCAGTAATTAATAGTGAAGTTAAGAGAGACCAGGCTTGACTCAGGCACTCCGAGGTTAGATAGGTTATATGTGAGATTAAGGAATGCGTTCAGGGGTTGGCCTGTGGGGGGGCTGTTGTCCCTGCCAACGCCATAATATGAGTTATCATCGCTTGTTGTGTTAGAGTAGCTTCCGCTGTTCACATTGTATTGTGAGCCAAGAATGCTTCCGCTAATCGCTGTTTTTGTTGAGTTCAAGGTTTGCCAGCTCTCATTGTTGTTAGGGTTGGTTGCTCCTGAATTATTATAATAGGCCATGAACTCTGTGTTGTTTACACCTGCAGTTATGTTTGCCCTGAACCTCACAACACAATAATTAGCATTATCCCCACCTACTATTGTCCTATTAACATTGGTAAGCAATGCAGTAGAGGAATTAAATCTTACAATCATTATCTCATTAGCACAGCCGGTAATGTTACCTGAAAGCCCTGTTATGTTAACCTCAACCATAACATTAGTCAGGCTTGAGGAGCTGTTAAGGATTATTGGCTTTCTCCTCTGCCACGAGGAGTTCCACCAAGGGATTGTTGTGTTGGCAAGCACTATTGCAGTGCTCACATCAACGCTGCTAATTCCGCTTCCAGATGGTTCTGTAACATTATTAGTTATGACTGCAACCTCGCCAATATAATAACTTGACTTGTCAAGCAACAGGCTTAGGTTCATATTCGTGTTGATAGCTACAGTAACATTCCATGTGTCGCTAAAGTTGATCCGATAAGAAGTGTCTGTGCAATTAATGCTCCAGTTCAATTGTGAGCCATCAGGAACATTTGAAAGATAGAAGTACTGGTTTTGGCCTCTCTGCACAGAATCATTAGTCTGGTTTCTATTATTATTAATTATTAATGAGCAGTTGATAATCGGATTAAAAGCAGCAACCTGATAAGTGAATATGATGTAGCCATCAGTGTCAGTGGAATTATCAGGCGGAGAAATCAGGGTAATAACAGGTGCGCTTCTGTTCAATGAAATGTTAGTATGCGTATTAACGCTACCTGTGTTTCCTTTTGAGTCATTAGAATAAGCCCTGAATTCATAGGTTGCTCTGTCAGGAAGACTTGTCAAGTCCCATGTGCAGTTATAGGGTGGGCCGGCACTGTCAGAGCAGGCAAAGTGCCAGCTATCAGTGTCATTCTGCCTGTACTCAAAGGTTACGGTATGAACGCCAACCTGGCCATCACTAGCAGTTGCATTAACACTGAATGAATTCGAACTTATGTTCTCAGAGTTCCTCGGCAAATCAAGCGTTGTGGTCGGACCTTGGGTGTCAAAGCCTACTGTTATGTAAGTGCTGTTTGTTAAGCCGTTATCATCAGTTATAATCAGCCTTAAGTAGCAGGCTAGCGTGTTATTATCGCACTGGTTTTGCTGGCTCGTATTCCAGGTGCAGTTAATGCTCGAACTATTACAAATAGTGCTCGGAGAGTTGAATGCTGTATTGTTATCGTACTCAAACCAGTAATTTGTGATTGTTCCGTCAGAGTCAAAGCTTGCAGAGGC
The DNA here is from genome assembly GCA_035256305.1 of Candidatus Nanoarchaeia archaeon. Lineage (GTDB taxonomy): Archaea > Nanobdellota > Nanobdellia > Woesearchaeales > SM23-78 > SM23-78. The sequence continues at coordinate 1,090 of DATEYH010000074.1, read as the reverse complement.
ATTCAGCATTTCAACGCCACCCAGCCAGGCATTATTTGCAGGATAAGTGAAGTTGGCATGAGGATGGTCGTTGATGATAAGATTCACAGATGATGAGACAAATGTTCCAATGCTTTCTGATGTTGCGCTGCACCTGATAGGCCAGGTGTGATTCCCAGAATTAGTTCCTGAAGTAATGTTGAATGTGTGAGTGCAAGGTGCTCCTCCTGCAACAAGGCTTCCGCAGCTAAAGTTATCTTCAGCATTGATTAAGTCAGTTGTTGTGGTGTTTATATTAAAGAAAACTGCTAATGGTTGGTACTGGGCATAAAGCGTTATGTTCTCGCAATTCACTCCACCTGCATCGCAGCTCACATTACAAGTCTGCTGGTACTGATAATTATATTCTGACTCATTGATTTCAATGCTAGAGGAAGGATAAACCATTAGTACAGTCATGCTGCCGGTGCTGGTAGCATTCCAAGTAAGATTAGTCAGGTTAGTATGCCAGTTATTAGAATAATCCTTTGCATAAGTGTTAATCCAGGTGTAGTTGCCTGCGAACTCATTATAATAAGAAACCGAGTAAATATTATCTCCTCCAGCAGCATCGCAGCCAGCCCCGTTATCCAGCAGGGTATAATTAGCAATTATGCTGTTCGGGTTTTGAACCTCAGCATAAACCGTCTGCACTCCTGCAAAATTATCTGTCACGCTAACATTAAGGCAGATGTAGGAATTAACAGGAAAGCCGGTGCCATTCCTTGCCCAGTCACTAATAACTGGGTGATGAACATCAATCTTAACAGTATAATTATACTGGCTGAAATTAGAGTTGCCGGCAGAATCATTGCACCACACATTCCAGAGGTATTTTCCATCAGTCAGATTAATAGGGCCAAAGGTGTTGATGCTTCCGCTCACAGGATTACTGTGAGTTTGATTAGGGCCAAAGGGCGCTGTAAAATTAGCATAAAGGATACAGCTTGCAAGGTTATTGTCAATCGGGGTATAATTGAACTGGGTAGAATTATTATTCCTGAACGTGTCATTGCCAGGAGCCTGTAAGTTCACTAACGGGAAGGTTGAGTCCAAGGTTATCTTCCTTGTT
>DATEYH010000073.1:0-6488 GCA_035256305.1 Candidatus Nanoarchaeia archaeon | reverse complement strand
CTATGGAAGTTGGCCTTTGAGAAAAGAAAAAGTAATGGTAGAGTACCCTGCTCCTAACACTAACAAACCGCTTCATTTAGGGCATGTAAGGAACATGCTTTTAGGCAATTCTATTTGTAACATACTCGCCTTTGCAGGCTATCAGGCAATCCCTGTTGACTTGGTGAATGATAGGGGAGTGCATATCTGCAAGTCAATGCTTGCTTACCAGAAATGGGGAAAGAACAAGCAGCCAGACAAGAAAAGTGACCATTTTGTAGGCGACTTCTATGTCATGTACTCCAAGAAGGAAAAAGAGCACCCTGAGCTTGAGAAGGAAATCCAGGAGATGCTCAGGAAGTGGGAGGCTGGTGACAAGGAAATCTTTGAGCTTTGGAATAAGATGAGGAAATGGGCTCTTGATGGCTTCAAGCAGACCTATGCCTTGTTTGATGTTTACCATAAAAAAGTTTATTATGAGTCAGAAATCTATCAGCATGGCAAGGAAATCATTCTTGACGGCTTAAAGAGAGGTGTGTTTTCAAAGGATGAGAAAGGAGCAATTGTTGCTGACTTGGAAAAAGACGGGCTTGGGAAAAAGGTTCTTCTCAGAGAGGACGGCACAGGCATTTACATCACCCAAGATTTATACCTTGCAAAAGTCAAGTTTGATGATTACAAGATGGATAAATCAGTGTATATCGTTGGCAATGAGCAGAAATATCATTTTCAGGTTTTGTTCAAGCTGCTCGAGATGCTAGGCTTTCCTTTTGCAAAGAACTGCTATCACCTGGCTTATGGCATGATTTACCTGCCTGAAGGCAGGATGAAGAGCAGGGAAGGCACTGTGGTTGATGCTGATAACCTTGTTGAGGAAATGAATGCTGTTGCTGAGAAAGAAATCAAGAAGAGGCACAAACTTGACAAGAAAGAGCTTGGGAAAAGGAAAAGAATAATCAGCATGGGAGCGCTTAAGTTTTTCATCCTCAAGTACGACCCGATGAAAGACTTTACCTATAATCCTGAGGAAAGCATTAGCTTTGAAGGCGAGACAGGGCCTTATGTACAATATGCTCATGCAAGGATTTGCTCTATCTTCAAGAAGGTGAAGAAGTTTGAGCCTGAAAAGATAAAGCCTGTGTTCAGCCATGATTTAGAATTCAAGCTTATCAAAATATTATCAGATTTCAAGAATGTTGTGAGAGAGGCTGCTGAGAATTACAAGCCCAGCCTTGTAGCAAGGTATGCTCTTGAATTAGCTCAGGCTTTTAATGAGTTCTACCATGAATGCCCTGTGCTAAAGGCAGAGAAGAAAGTTATGGAGTCAAGGCTGGCTCTGATATTTTGTGTGAAGCAAGTGCTAAAGAACGCACTAGACCTTCTGGGAATAAAAGCTCCTGAGGAGATGTGAGTTAATTTACAGATGTGAAAGCCTTTTTCGCTTTTCTTTTTCAGGTGCGTCCAAATAATTTTCTTCAGAAACCACTTTTCTTTTGGTCTTGCTCTCGAGCTTAAGCCTGGCAACCTTAGCTACTTGGCCTCCTTCTCTTGCGGCTCTTCTATGTTTAGGAAAGGTCCTTGGGTCATCTACGCTCTCAATCTCTGCAGTGGAAGCCTCGCCGAGCATGTTGAATATTAGCTCTAAATCATTCATGTGGTCGCGCAGGTTTTCCTTTTTTAACCCTTTGAGCTTCTTGTATTCTGACGGAGTTATTCCAAAGCTTGCCTTGGATATGTCTGCAGTGAGTATTGCAAAGTCTTTCTCGCTTTCCACATCTCTCTTCCTCCATTCATCAGTTAGGTCCTGCCTTACAGCTATTCCTCTTAATCGCTTGTCAATCCATGATTTTGAGTATCCTTTCTGCTCATAAAGCTGCTTCATCCTTTCCTGTGCTAGCTCTGGATTTTGTATTTCTTCTACGCGCTCATAGCCGACCTGGGCGAGCCAGAGCTTGAAAGGCTCTGCCTTGGGTGACGGAATGGACTGGATTATTCTGAATAACGTCTTAGTATTCGCACAATCAGTCTCGTAAAATTTCCCATCAGCAGAAGGCAACTTCAGTTGTACGATTTTTTCGTACAACTCAAACCCTTCATTTTTTAGCTTAATCTTAAGGTCTGACCAATAACGTTTAGGAATAGAACTATCTGTAAGTACAGCAATAATATCAATAATCGAGAAATACCATTCTTTATTATGCTGCATTCTTCTTATCTGTTTGCCTTGAAATACAACCAGTGCTTTATGAGAATCCGAGCTTTCTGTCATACTCTTTAGGAGAAGAATGCAAGCTTATAAACCTTACGCAGAGATGTCCAGTGCAGCACGCAAGATTTCCTGATTTGTCCAGTGTCCAAAATATTGGTTGAACCATACAAATTAATTGCGACCTTTTCTTTAGAAAAGAAAAGCTCGCCAAAAGAAAATTGGGTGTGCAAAGGCAAATCTTTTTTTAAGCCCCGTCATCTGATTTCCGTGATGTACCTTTCAGCCGGGTTTTCTTTGAAGAAAGCTTTTTTAATACGCCTGAATAATCACTATCCTTGTAGAGCTTGAGCCATTTCCTCGCAATGTCTGCTCCGTACGTCTTGATTGCCAGGTTTTTTATTCTTTTCTTGGTGTCATGCCAGGCATTTAGCAATGATTCATGAAAAACATTTCTTTGAGGGAGCAATCTTTTCTTTGCCTTCACTATCTTCTGCCATTGCTCTTTTTCTTTTTGGCTTAAGTTGTGAAAGAACCTTTTGGCGTAGAACACACTAAAGTTTATTGGAAAGCCTATTGACAAGTCATATGCCCAATTCATCCAGTTAGCATAATTCAGGTTTCTCTTGAGAAAATTGCCTAGATACCTGTTTTTCATCAATGCTCTTGGTAGTTTATGGAGCTCATAAGCATCAACTCCTGGCTCTGGCTTGTAGCAAAGGAATAAGCCATCATATTTGTCCCAGCCCACAACTGATAATGGCGGAATCCTATCCTCTAATTCCAGCTTTCTTCTTAAGCTTGAGCCTGGCAATGGGCCTGCATTAAAAACCTGTATTGTGTCAATTCTCGCCTCTTTAAAGAATTTTGCATATGCTTTGGCTTTTTGTTGCAAATTCAGGGTTGACTTGAATTCTGAATCCTTGAATGATGGGTAGCCAAAAATGAACATGCCGTGCAGATGAAAAAACTGTGAGAGTTTCCTTGACCTTTGAACCATTTTCTCTACTGTCACGCCTTTGCGCATTGACCTTAACTCTTCATTTATAGGGCTCTCATAGCCAATAGCCAGGCTGGATACTCCACCATACCTCATGGCCTCGATTAGCTCATTGCTCTCTGCTACTTCAGTCCTGACCTGAGCCATTATCCCAAATTTCTTTTTGGATTTCTTCTTGTAATCTCCTAAAAGCTTGCAGAGCTCTATGGTTTCAGGGATATTCTGGGCAAAATTGTCATCCACAACAAAGAATTTCTTATATCCTTTGTCCACATAATGTTTAATCTGTCCAAAGGCTTTCTTAGCAGAGCTTGCCTTGAAAGGGCCGTATTGCGTATTCACAACGCAGAATTCGCACCTATAATTACATCCTCTGCCCCTGCTGATGGGTATAGAGCTAAAGTCTTTTTTTATGAATCTTATGATTCCCAGGTCAGGGTCCTCTAATGCATCCAGGTCTGCTATTGGCTCTCGTCTGCCTGTGAACACATATTTATTCTGCTCGTCTAAGAAGCTTATCCCAACTATTTGCTCAAGCCTTTTCTTATAATCCTTCACAACCTGGCCGTCTTTGATTATGGTATGAACCAGTTCTTTTGCTGTTTCTTCGCCCTCTCCGTGCACAACAACATCTATCCCTGATTCCAGGGCCTCTCTTGGCAGAGCATCAACGTGGCTGCCTCCTGCAATGGTTGGTGTGCCCAAAGCCTGGTATTGCCTGGCCGTGAAATACATCCTAGGGATTGAGTTGCTCATGCCACCGTAGAACATTGCTAACTTGACAGGGTGGGTTTTCTGCAGGGCAAAATGGTCAGGCAATTCCTTGGAATCAACAGGACCGGCATAATTGTTCTCATCAATCGCATAAGCTGAAACTCCTAAATCATGCCTTATCTGGGTAAGGACAGATATTATCCCCAGGGGAGGCATCCTCACTTTTCCGTATATATTTTGCTTGGAATGAGGCGGGAACTGCGGAATAACCCCTATTATCATGGGTTTTTCTTCTTTAGAAAGCTTATCACCTCTCATTTTCAACCTAAAAAAAGCCCTTGATTTATATAAATTTGTTTTATTTGGGAATGGTTTACAAAAAAACAGACAAATCTTTATTAATCAGCTAGTTATTCTTTATATGAATGAAACTTTCAAAACACCAGCACAAGATTCCTGAAAAAATCTACAAGGAGATTGAGAAGCGCGGCTTTATTGAGCTCAGGCCTTGCCAGGTCAAGAGCATTGACGCTGGCTTGTTTGAGGATAAAAATCTCTTGGTGTGTACTCCAACTGCTTCTGGAAAAACATTGGTTGCTGAGCTGGCTTTCCTGAATGCAATACTTCATGACAAGGGAAAGGCTGTTTATGTTGTTCCGCTCAGGGCTTTGGCTAGCGAGAAGTTCAAGACTTTTAAAAAGGATTATCCTAGCATCAAGATTGCTATTAGCTCTGGGGATATTGACAGCGCAGACTCATTCCTTGAAAGGTATGATTTGATTATCACAACGAGTGAGAAGTTTGACAGTCTAATCAGGCATAAGGCTCCCTGGCTCAGGCAGGTAAAGACTGTTATTATTGATGAAGTCCATTTGCTAAATGACCCTGGCAGAGGCCCTACTCTTGAGGTGCTTATCACAATTTTGCGTTCTGTTCTTAAGAACCTCCAGCTCATAGCATTGAGCGCAACAATCGGTAACCCAAAAGAGCTTGCAGAATGGCTGGGCGCAGAGCTAGTGATTGATGACTGGCGGCCAGTGAGGCTTGACAAAGGAGTTTATCTTGATGGAGAAGTGGAGTTTAGGTAAATCTTATTTATATTTATTATGTTCAAGCCACTTCCTGAGCTCCTCAAAAGCCAGCTTTCTATGGGAAATCTTGTTTTTCTCCTCAACACTCATCTCAGAAAAGGTTTTGTCATAGCTGTCTGGCATGAATATCTGGTCCCATTGGAAGCGGGTGTCGCCTCTTGGACTCACAATAATTCCTTTTACTTTGCCTTGAAAGACAAGAGGCTCTTTTCCTGGCTTACAAAAGCCAATGCTGGCAATTGCAACAGCGCTTTTATCATCGCATCTCTTGGCCAGCTCATAAAGCCCTGCAATGCCTATCTTTCTTATGAAATCCTTGACATAAGGCCCTGGCAACCCGTTAAGAGCATTGAAGCAAAGGCTTGTGTCTTCTACAAATACTGCCTCTCCTGTTTTTCCTGTCTTTCCTATCTTATCACAAGCAAGCCTAGCTTTTTCCTTGGCTATCTCGTCAGGCTCTCCTTGAAGCTCAGGAAGGTCAATATCGAGCTGCTCTACTTCAAATCCTTGCAGAATGTCTTTTACTTCCCTGAATTTTTCCTTGTTAGCTGTCACAAAGTAGAGCTTCATCTTTCTCAAACCTTTTTCAAGCCTCTTCACTCTTTTTTCAGTATTCCTTGAGCAGCCATTATGCCTGTAAGCGCTGCTCCAACAATTCCTCGACTCTTGCCAACGCCGTCACCTGCTATGAACAAGTTCGGGATATTAGTTTCCAAGTCAGGAGTTGTTGGATATTTGGTGTCATAGAACTTTATCTCAGGAGCATATATGAGGTTTGGCGGGTCAGCCACGCCAGGCACTATCTTGTCCAGCACAATGATGGTATCCCTTATATTGTCAATAATTCTTCCTCTGTAAGCAAGAGTTATGTCACCAGGAACAACCAGATTACCGACAGGCAGGGTAGGCTTTACACTATCATAATGCTTAGATTGGTCAAAGAAAGTAGTGAGCTTGGAGCGATTTCCCTCTAGAAAGTCTCCCACTCTCTGAATAAGTGGCTTGCCTCCTCCTAGCCTTACTGTCTCCTTTGCAATGTCCCTTCCCATCTCCAGGGTGTCTGCATAAGGCTCTGTAAGGTTTATGGTGTTAAGGATTGCAAAATTAGTGTTCTCTGTCTTGATTTTTTTCAAGGCGTCACCATTAATAAGGCTGAAGCCTTTGCCATTCTCAGGCTCAATCCTAACTTTTCCTCCTTTGTTAGTGCAGAAAGTCCTTGTCCTGTCATGATGGGTCTTTGTTATGAACCTGAACTTAGGGTCATAAATAACATCAGTCACAGGGTCGTATATATCTGAAGGCATCTCAAGCCTCACACCAACATCTATCGGGCCCCAGGAATAATTTATCCCGAGCCTTGAGGCTTGGTCCCTGAACCAATAAGCGCCGTCCCGTCCAGGCGCGACTAGCAAATATTTTGAGTTATGCTCCTCGTTGTTATTGAGCAAAAAGAATCTGTCCTCTTTGCATTCAATACTATTTATTTCTGTTTTAAGCA
>DATEYH010000072.1:0-4540 GCA_035256305.1 Candidatus Nanoarchaeia archaeon | reverse complement strand
TCCTCATTCAGAGCCTTGCCATGCCAGCCTTCCATGTTCTCGAGAAAGGAAACTCCCTTGCCCTTAATAGTCTTAGCAAGTATGATGCAAGGCTTTTTACTCCTTCTTGCCTTGTCAAACGCTTTCAGGATGTGTTTAACCTTGTGCCCTTTAATAACAAACACTTCAAGGCCAAAAGCCTCGAACTTCTTCCTGTACTTGTCAAGCTCGTAGCCATGCATTGTTTGCTGAGATTGTCCAAGGCGATTAACATCCACAATAGCGCACAGGTTGTCGAGCTTGTAATAAGCAGCGCTGTTAGCAGCCTCCCATACAGAGCCCTCTGCTATTTCTCCGTCGCCAAGAAGAACATAAACCCTGCCAGGATTCTTGTCAAGCTTCTTTGCCAAGGCCATGCCAATTCCTGCGCTCAAGCCTTGGCCGAGGCTTCCAGTGGCAATCTTAATCATTGGCATCCTAGTGGTTGGGTGGCCTTCAAGATTGCTCTCAAACTTTCTGAGATTCATCAACTCCTCTTTGGGGATGAACCCTGCCTCTGCATAAGCAGCCCAGAGAATTGGCGCAGCATGGCCTTTTGACAGGATGAACTCGTCGTTTTCCTCAAGCTCTGAGAAGAACAAGCAGCTCATGATTTCTGCGCAGGACAAGCAGCTTGTAGGGTGGCCAGAGCCAGCTGCTGTTGTTGACTTTAGGGAATGAATCCTCAGCTGATTAGCCATTGCCTCTAATTCCTTAACCTCGCTCATCCCGCACCTCTTTTTAACATGAAATCTTTTAGCATAAAAAGTAAGAAGAAAAATTAAAATTCATCAGCCTCCCGCAATATCTTATCAGCAGACATGCCTGTTTGCTCAGCTATCTTGTCAGCCTTTGCGCAGAAAGGGCATCGCAGGGTAGTGTTGCTGTTAGGGTCATAATTAAACTTATAATTGCACCTTGAGCAGTAATAAGTCTTTTTTGGCTTAACCTCTTTTCCAGAAGCACTAACCGAGCTCTTGTCTTTTTCTCCGCCCTTAGCCCTGCAGTTAGAGCAAACCCTTATCATTGTGTCCTTGCTAACAGGCACATACCTTATGCTTGAAATAGGCACGGATTTCCTGCACCTATCACATATGATTAATCTTCTGTCTGGTTCCATAATCCCACCTTCTTGAATATGAATTTTTGTTTGAATTTTTGTTAAGAGCATATGATGATTTAGGGATATAAATACTTTTGCTTTTTCTAAATAAATGAAAATTTAAGTCAAAATTTTAATAGTTGTATATTAATAATTAATAATCGATAAATCACAAGTAGAAATTCTTTAAAATTTACCTGCTGCTCATAACTCCTTTTCTTTTGCAATAATGCTTTATTGAGCAACGAGAGCACCAAGGGGATATTGGAGCACACGTGGTTTGGCCGTGCACAACAAGCACTTCATTAACATCAATCCAGTATTTTCTCGGCACAAGCTTAATCAGTTCCTGCTCTGTCTGCTCAGGAGTCTTGGTCTTCACCCAGCCCAGGCGATTGCTTATCCTGTGGACATGCGTATCAACAGGTATTGCTGGCTTGTTAAATGCGTAAACAAGAACGCAGCCTGCTGTTTTTCTTCCAACACCCGGTAGTTCAAGTAGTTTCTCAAAGTTCTCAGGAACTTTGCCATTATATTTCTCAACCAATATTTTGCTTATCTCTTTTATTCGCTTTGCCTTGGTTTTATAGAAGCCAGATTGCTTGATTAAAGGTTCAAGCTTTTTTGTAGGGGCTGCGGCAATTTGGTTTGGAGTTTTATACTTTGAGAAAAGCTTTTGCGTGGCTTTTATCGTCATCTCATCCTTGTTCCTGGCGCTGAGCACTGTGCTTATAAGGACATAGAAAGGCTCTTCGTGAGAGAACTCGCCAAGCATTGAGAGTTCTGACTTTTGTTTAAGCGTCTCAATAACTTTGATTATGTTTTTTCTATCAGCCATTTTAAGAAAATGGGCCTGACCTGATCAGCCTTTACAAAAGGCTGGCGCGCTCAAAAGCTATGCTTTTGGCACAACGAAACCCCGTCCCAGGGTTTCGCTTGAAGGTGTGCGACATGCGCTCACTCTGTTCGCTTAGTCCCACTTATAAAAATGGGCCTGACCGGATTTGAACCGGTGACCTCCGCCATGTCGAGGCGATATCATTTGCGGAACTTTTACGAGTTTTCGCAAAAAGGTTGAACCGCTAGACCACAGGCCCGCTAAAAGGTTGAAAACATGATGAAAAAAGATGATGGTTATAAATTTTTTTATTCCTTTGATGCAAGTATTTCCACTATCTTGGCATATGCTGGCCTGGTTATTAGCACTCCAATAGTCAATCCAAGGATAGTGGTTAGTGCGAATCCTTTTAATAATCCTGCGCCTGCAAACCACAAGGGCAGCATGGCCACGACTATTGTGAAGTAGGCTGTGAATACTATGAAGAAGGCTTTCTTTATTTTTTCCTTCCAGGTCGAGGACTGGGATTTCCATCCTCCCCTCAGGGTTTCGTCTGCTATGACTATCTGGTCATTAACTCCTGTTCCTATGGAGATGATTATTCCTGCTACTGCTGCAACATCAATGTTCCATCCTATGAGCGCTGCCAAGCCTAGGAGTATGAATAGCTCTGAGAGCATTATTATCACCATTGGAATGCTCACAATGAATTTCCTGTACCTAAGAGATACTGTAACTACAACAGCAATTGTTGCTATCAGCCCTATCATCAGGGCGTTGTTCATGAACTCTTCTCCTAAAGTTGGGCTAATGCTTTCAACCTTGACCATCTCAAGCTTCACAGGCAGGCTTCCTGTTATGAGGATGGTCTGGAGCCTTTTCATGTTTTTCAGGGCGTCTGTTATTGCTGCCTGCTGAGAGTCTCCTGTTCCTACGCCAGATATGCTTATGTCAGTAACAGGGTTTCCCTTTAGCTCAGCTCCTATCCTTAGCTCATCAACCAGCTCATCATCAAGGTAGAGGAACAATGACTCTGATAGGTAGTTCTGCTCATCCTCAACAACAATCTCCAGGTCTTTGGTAGCATCTGCCTGCCTCTGGGCTGCTTCTGGGTTAAGGGCTATGCTGAACCTGAACCTGCAAGCCCAGTCTCCGTTGCTCAAGGAGTTGCATCCTCTGGTGGGGTCTATGCCTGAACAGTCAGAGCTTCTGCAAACATAGGTTATGTCTCTTCCTCCTATGAATACTGTCGTATTTCCTACCTTGGCTTCGAACTTTCCTTGCTGCGCCAAGAGTGAGCGCACCTCTTCCTTGGTTGCTCCTGCTATCTCAACAATTATGAACTTTCCTGTCAAGTCTGCGGCTGGCCTTACCACTATGTCTGTTAATCCAAAGACATTCAGCCTCTGCTTTATGTTGTCTATTGTGAAATCAAAATCTGTCTGGTTTATTTTTCCCTCTGGCTTTAGGACAACACGGCTTCCTCCGCTCAGGTCTAATCCTTTTCTTAGGTTGGTTGTTGGCGCTGGGTAGAGCCCGAGCCCTATATCTGCTACTCCTATCAGTTCCCTCTCAATCTTTGGCACTTCTATGAGCTTGGTAATATTGAGTGTCTGGTTAAGGGTTTCATTAAACACTTCCTCAGTTACATTCTGAGTTTCTGTCTCATTAAGCACTATTATTTTGTAATCTGGAAGGGCTATTAGCTTGTAGAGATCCCTATTAGTCTTAACAGTGAAGGTTCTGTTAACATCAAGGGTGCTGACAAAATCATAGTAATCTTTCATGGTGTTAATAGGGATGTTATTTATCGCGAGCACCAGCTCCCTGCTCATTGGAGTTGAAGTGGCTGTTGGGCTTTGGATGCCTGCGATTGCTGCTGAGCTGTTCTTTGCAACGCTACGGATGGCAAGCCCCTTTGCCCATGGGTTCGGGTGGATTGCAATAACTGAGAATATTATGAAAACTATGACGAGGATTACTTGCACGTTTGTGAATATTTTTTTCAGCTTCATAGTTCGTATTACCTGTTTTCTTCTTTTTCTTCCTTTTCTTCTTTATCTAGCTGCTCTTGTTCGTCGGCTCCTGCAAAATTATCTTCTGTCTCAGGCTCTTCAACATCTTCAGATTCTTCAACAGCTTCAGGCCCTCCAACTTTTTCAAACTCTTCTTCTCGCTCAGCTTTTGCCTTGGCTGTTTTTTCTTTTCTGCGCTCCATATACATCCTTAGGAATGCTGTGTTCTGGAGCCAGGTGTTGATGATGTCAAAGATTAATCCTACAAGAACGATTGTCATGATTTCCTTTATGGTCTCTGACCTGGTCAGGAATAATGCGACAGCAACTGAGATTATGGCGGTAGAAGTCATGAGCAGCCCTGTCTTTGCAGCACCAAGAATTCTTTGGAAAACAGTTCCTTCCTTGGTCCTAACAACTCGGGATGTTAGGAGGATGTCTGTGTCTACGCTGTAGCCTATGAGCATGAGGAAGGCTGCTATTCCGCCAGCGCTAATCTTTAGCCCTAAGAGGTTGGTGACTGCCACGGTCTCTACAATGTCTGCAAAAGCGCAGATGATGACTGCC
>DATEYH010000071.1:0-2512 GCA_035256305.1 Candidatus Nanoarchaeia archaeon | reverse complement strand
ATCCTTCTCAACGCTAATCTCAGGCGCACTCAAGCTGGCCAAGAGCCTGTTGTTAGGAGAATATACCTCTATGTTTGCGCCTGCTCTCAGGATTTTCTCAGAGCCCATGTTGTCAAACTCAACAAACATAGGTACGGGAGTTCCTTCGTCCACATTCAAAACAACAAGGCGAATATCTGCGTATTTGCCAGGGTAAGGAATACGCAAGGAGATTGGTATTTGCGGGGCAACATAAGCAGCAAACATATCCTCGCCAGGGCCTTGCACAACAGGGGTTATTTTAATAAAGCTCTTATGAATGCCTGGCTGCATCTCTGAAGGAAACTTAAATATTGCCTTAAAAAGGGTTCTCTCCGTATTTGAGTCAATGGTTATAGTAGGCTTCTCAAAAAAGATTATGTCCGAGAACTCACCTGCAGCACTCAGCGTTGCTTCAAAAGAGGAATGTTCTGAATTGATGACGCTAAACTCTACCTCGAGCGTTGTGTTAGGCTGGAAGCTAAGGATTTCTGAGGCAGGACTAACTCCCAATCCTGTAACTAAAGCAGAGATTAGGAGGATGAAGGCTGGAATAAACAAACCCCAAAACATTTTTCTTCTATCCATATTCTCTCCTCCTTATTCTATACTGTAATACCCTACTTCTATGCTGCTGCTCTTAGCGCCAGCAGGCTCATCAGCAGGGACAGTGATATTAAGTTCTATCTCTCCTTCATCATTAGCATCTTCATACGACATATTGCAGAAGATTATCTCTGCTGAGGTATTTGTCATGTTCACAAAGCTGGTGTTGCGTGAGCAGCTAGCGAAGCTATTAGTCTCATTGAAATCAGCCTTGAACTGGTAATAATAGGTGTTCATGCCTACGGCAGTGAACAGTGGCGTTGCATTAACAGTCACGTTGATGAAAACATTTCCTGTGCTCCTGGCAACAAGAGGCGTTGGATTGTCATCTGCGGTATTATCATTCTGGTATGGACTCATGGTTCCGAAACTGGTTGCGTTAATGATTAGCTCTAGGTTAGCCTGGTTTTCGACAGTGAAGTTAAAGGTGACTGAGGTGTTGCACAAATTGTAAGTGTCGCAAGCAGTTACAGTCCAATTATATGTAACAGGGTAAACGCACAAGGCACTACTGATTGTATAATTAATCGTGGTTATATCACTAATAAAAGGTTCATAGCAGCTAGCAGAGCATCCTCCGCAACTAGCATTCAAGGTATAACTAACACTATCTCCATCAGGATCTGTTGAGGCGCTCCAGTTAAAGTTAACTTTCCTTGTGAACACAGTGGTGTTCCCATTGTTCGGGTTGTAAAGAGTAGGGGCTGATGGCGCATTATTAAGCAGGGAGCAGCAGACTTTTTGATTGTATTGAGAGCAATTCCCAACATGAGCATTAGTAATGTTGCTTCCCTCGCTTCCAGCCATGCTTAGCACGCAGGTATAGCCGCTGCTGCAAGAGCCAGCAGGGTAGTTACAGTAAGCTCTTTGCCAGCTGCTGCCAAGGCAGGCAGAAATCGAGTAATCAGTATAATTCCCGATGGCTACATGAGAGTTATTCCCTGTAGGCACAAGAGAATTACTATCATTGGATAATCTTATTACTGTAACATTGCCAGGGCAGCCGGCGGTGATAGTGATGCTGGCATTAGTATTATTACAGCAGATAGAGTAGTTGTAAGTGTTAAAGCTGTTGTTTTGGGCATGGGCATTATTATAGCCTGCCGTGTCGTTCCTAACCCCAATAAGCCTTGCTGAACCCCCAGGGCAGGAAGTGTTCTGAATGAACATGCATTGCAAGTCATTAGCAGCTAAAACAAAGAAGACAAGGATTATGAGGAAAGCAGGCAATAATAACGCTAAGCCAAAAAAGTATTTCTTCATCTATCAAGCCACCCTTATTACATTCGTGTAAATAGTTTATTTGAAATAAAGCTATATAAACCTTTTTATTATTCACGTCTTTCGAGCGTTAAGTTTAGCATTAACTTTAAATAATGAAGTGTTTTAACAAGGGCATTAGGGTGGGATTATGAAGATTATGGGATTGGACATTGAGTTGTTGAGCCATGCATCTGTGAGGATTAGGAACAAGAAGATTATTTATATTGACCCTTTTGAGCTTATAGGAGACCATGACCTCCCAAAGGCAGATATTGTCCTAATCACCCACTCGCACTATGACCATTGCAGCCCAAGGGATGTTGATAAGATAATCAACGAGAACACCATCATAATTACTGTGGCTGATGCCATGAGCAAGCTTAATCATCTGAATGTCAAGGGCATTGTGCTTATTGAGCCTGGCAAGAGCATTAAGGTTAATGATGAGAAGATAACAGCAGTTCCTGCATATAATGTTAACAAGCAGTTCCATCCTAAGGAGAATGATTGGGTAGGATTCATTGTTGAGATGAATGGAGTGCGGATTTATCACGCAGGCGACACTGATCTTATTCCTGAGATGAAGGACATTGATGTTGACATCGCCATGCTCCCTGTCGGAGGA
>DATEYH010000070.1:0-7558 GCA_035256305.1 Candidatus Nanoarchaeia archaeon | reverse complement strand
TCAAAAGTAAAGATTAAGATGAGCGTGAGAATGAAGAATCCTATGAAATGAAGAACTTTGTCAGAGCCAGGCTGGGAAGAAGATTCGAGCTTGATGATTGAGGCTCCTGCCAGGAGGATAATGATGTAGATGATTGATATTGTCGTGAAGATAAGTTTTTTGCTCATAAAAGCAACTGTTTAGAATAAGAGTTTATAAAGGTTATGAAGCCTTTGGCTTAGTTGTAAATATGCTTCCTATGCCCAACTTCGATTACATAGATGATTAGCTTGTCTTCTTTTATATCTAGAATTACGCGGTAATCGCCTACCCTTAGCCTGAAATAAGGGCTTCCTACTAATTTTTTCACATGAGGATAAGGCCTTATCCTAACTCGCTCTAGCGTAGAGATGATTCTTATCTGTATTTTTTGGTCTAGCTTAAGGAGCTGCTTCTCAGCTGTTTGGGAGAACTCTATTTCATACATTGTTTACAAGCCAATCCTTTTCTTGACTTCTGAGAGGGGCACGGTCTTTCCGGCTTTTATGTCCTGCTCAGATTGTTTGATATGCTTCCTGGTTTCCTCAGATAATTCCATGCTGTCCTCCAGTAAATCCCAGATTATGTCTTCATAGCTTTCTTTGTCATATATCTTCCTATTCCTTAATTGGGTGATTAGCTCGTTACTGACCTGGATTGTTGTTACCATAGCAACTATATAGAGCGCTATAGTTTATAAATGTTTGCTTTTTACGATGGGTTAGGAGAGTACATACTATCCAGACCCATATCTCTTTTTAAAGCCCTCTAAATTACCGATGC
Organism: Candidatus Nanoarchaeia archaeon; assembly: GCA_035256305.1. Lineage (GTDB taxonomy): Archaea > Nanobdellota > Nanobdellia > Woesearchaeales > SM23-78 > SM23-78. The sequence continues at coordinate 6,757 of DATEYH010000070.1, read as the reverse complement.
TGATGGCCTTTTGTTTCCTGATCCTCTCAAGCTTATCAAGGTATTCCTCCCTTGCTTTAGGTTCTTCCTCTGTTACGGTGTGGAGTTTACGCAATTTTCATTCCGCCACCTCTGGTTTTTTCAAATCAACAACCTCGCCCTAAAGGACGAGGTATGTTGGCGACGAAAAAAGCATAAAGCGAGGTTGTGAGTGCAAAAAAGAAGACCCGATCCTCGTCATGAATGAAGAGGTATGCTTTTTTGTCAATTAAAGAACAATACTGATTTATATATCCTACGTTGACTTGTCCAGTGCAGCACGAAAGAATTACGGATTTGTCCAGTGAGCTAGTTGGCTAGGGGAACCACAATTTATCTGTACATTATCTCCTTGGTTTCGTCCATTGCTTTTCTGCAAAGAACTTTCAGTTCTTCCAGATTTTTGTCTTCTATGCTTGTTGCTGTTCCGTATTGGAAGTTCTCTCTGAGCGAGATGACGTTTGTCTCATGTCTCTCCTCTGTATCAACAGCCTTGAGAGCTTCAATTATTTCCTGGCTTATGCTTATTTTTCCTTCCTCTTTAAGATGCTCAATAAGCGCTATTGTGCATTCCTAGTTTCTTGACTCATAACCAAACTTCACGATAATAGCAAGGAAGCAATGGTAGATTGTGTAGAAAGCTGCGCTTACAGACCAGTCTGAGAATCCTGTTTTCTCAAAGCTTAAGGCTGCCTTGAAGTTATGCTCCGCCTTAGCAACATGTTTCTTGGCTTCTTCTAGGTTTGGCTTTGCCTTAACCAGACCCCTGTGCTTCTTAGAGGCTTCCAGCTCTTTCTTGGCTTTCTTCAGGCACCATTCTATCTTATTCTTGGCTTCTGACATATGCTATCAGCTCCACTAGTTCCTGAAAGCCATGCAATACCATGCCCGTCCTTATTGCGTCAAGTATTACTTCATCTTTTTTCTTTAAGCTTTTTACTAGGTCTTCCTTGGTCTGCTTCACAGGATGGATTTTCTTTACAAGGATTTCATTTTTTCCCTTAATGAAAGCATTTACTAAATTATTGCTCTTCTCAGGATAAACCAGCAACATATCAGCGTCCTTGGCATTTTTCTCATTTCTTATTATTGAGCCGAAAAGAATCGCTATGCTTACATGCTGAAAGAGCTCTTTAAACTCATCAGCCCATCTTTGATGCTGGTTGGCCTCATCCATAAGCAAGAGCTCTGCTGTTTTCTTGGCATAAGGGCTTTCAAGGTTAAACTTGTAGAACCTGGCTTTGCCTAAGGTTTGGCCTTTCACTATTCCTTTGGCTTCAAGGGAATGTAGAGCTTTGGATGTGCCCATCCTGGTTTTGTTGACTTCTTTTGCAATGCTGTTAGAATTATAGTCTTTTGAGAAATCCTTAAATAGCTTCAGCGACAATTCTCTTTCCAAATCCGTTAAAACAGCCATTTTTCTGTGTAAACTTAAAGTTTACATATGTAAACTAATAGTTGCTATATAAATGTTTCGTTTTTGAGCAGCAAAGAAGATCAGCTGCTACTCCTTAATTAAACCTCTGCGTGCAAAAGCACAGACTCTTTCTTTTAAGCGGAAAACTTTCGCCCACACTGGACTTGTTGGCGTCAGGCTTATAAAGGCGATAACTAAGTTCAGCTTATAATACCGAAAGATTTATATATGTGTGTTACAAATAAGTAACATATGTTACAAAAAAGTAATATGTCTCGGGTACTTGAACCGTTCTTCCAAGAACCAGCAAGAAGACACTACCTCCTAGACCTAAGCAGAACCATAAAGCTAGCGCACACATCAGTAAAAAAGAACCTGATAAAGCTAGTAAAAGAAGGGTTAATACAAGAAACCATGGAAAAAAGAGGAAGCAGGAAATTCCCAGTCTACACAGCCAACACCAACAACCCTGAATTCAAAAAATACAAAGCAATATACAACCTGCAAAGAATACAAGAATCCGGGCTAATAGAATGCCTAGAAGAAAAATTAACGCCCAAAAGCATAGTCCTATTCGGAAGCTACCAACGAGGAGAAGACCTTGGAGACAGCGACATCGACCTATACCTTGAATGCAAAGAAGAGCGAATAGGATTGAAAGAATACGAAAAGAAACTAAAAAGAAAGATACAGCTGCACTTCAAAGAAGACTTCACCAAATACCCTTCAGAGCTAAAAAACAACATAATCAACGGCATTGTGCTTAAAGGATTCCTAGAAGGATACAAATGAAGACCACAACAAAACCAGACAAACAAAAAGCCAGGGCGCTCAAGAAAATGGCAGAAATAACTATCGACAGATTAGAAACAACAAACACAGAAAAGATAAAATAGTTCTAGGCATCCAAAGAATCTGTTTACATGCAAGCAAAGGTGTTATCTAATCTTTTATTCAGGTCGGAACATTTGCAATACTATTCCTTATTAAAAATCAATCATCTTTTGAGAATTATGAAAGTAATTTCTTTAGCACAGGATAGATTTTTTTCATGAAGCGCAAGGTTTTTTCAGCGTATTGCTTTGTGAGGATTGTTCCGTAATATTTTGTTCCGTTTCTGTAGTATCTTATCTCGTCCATGATCCTCATTTCTGCTTGTGTGAAGCCCAGCCTGTCCATGTAAGAGACTTCTGCTTCGTGAGATGGGCCTGCGTTGAACCCGTCAAGAAGCATTTTTGCGCGTATCAGCTCTATCATTATGTCATAGCATGTGTCAACGATAAAATTAGCGTTCATCTCCTCTTGAGGGATGGCTGCTAGCGATGTCTCCAAGAATCTTTTCTTACCCTCGATTTCCTCAATTATGGATAATGCTCTTTGCTTGTTCGGAGCCTGCTTTTTTACAGCTCCTGATTCTAGGAACTCCTCAAACCTTTTTAAGCTCATAAATCCACTGCTCCCTTAAGGGTTATGCCGTTTAAAATATTATTAAGGAGGTGCCTGTCTATTTCTTTAAATGACTTGTAGTAATTTATAATTATTCTCCTTTCCAGCTTCTTCTCATACTCTTTGAGTTCAAGCTCCTTATGCTTAGCTCCTATAATGGCGATGTCTATGTCTGAGCTTACTGTGTCTTCTCCAAAAGAGTAAGAGCCAAAGAGCATTATCGTGGCTTCTGGCATTGCGTCATAAAAATATTGGGCAAGGCCTGATTCATATACCTGCTTCATGTTATCAGCTCTTTTGAGCCAAGTTAATTTGTGGTCATCCCTGTTGAGTTCGATAGACCACCTTTTTGACTCCTTATCTTTCTTTATGCTTAGCATTCCTTCTTTTTCAAGCAGCGGAAGGGCTTTTAGGACTGCTGGCGGAGAAACTTCTAGGTTTCTCGCAATTGCCTGGGCATTCAGGCTCATGCCTGCTTTTATGAAGAAAAGCCGCATAATCCTCTGCTGAAGGTTTGTTAACTTAAGTTCATTCATATTAACCAAAGTTAATAGATGTGAACCTGAGTTTATATAGTTTTCGGTTAAACACCAAACAAGACTAATAATAACTCCTTTATTAAACCTCTGAGCAAGAAACCAGAAGCTCTGCCTTTTAAGAGGAAAGATTGCAATGGAAGGATTTGTTAACTTCATGCTCAATAGAAGCCTTAGAAGCTTTTTTCGATGAGGTTATGAAGTGGAAATGAGAAATAATTAACCTTTTAGGATGCGAATCTCTTTCTCCTTACTTATTGCTTTAGGCTTTTTCTTCCTAAAACCAAAAAGAGCTATTGCCATGAGTATTCCTACTATCATGAGCATGAGAGCCCAAAGAGGCCTTTCAGTTGTAGTTGTGCCTATTGCTGCTCCTGTTATCTCAGGCACCTCTGAAGGAGCTGTTGAGCTATCAATTACTTCATTTCCTGTTGATTCTACAGGAGTTGTTTCTTCAGCGCTAGTATTTGTTGTTCCTGCAGCAGCTAGTTCTGCTTCTGTTGGCATTATAATGGTTGGCTTGGTTATTCCACCTGTGCAATCCCTTGTATTAGTCTTCCGGGCATCCAATGTTCTGTGAGTGCACGGCTGGCTCTGTTTTCCATTAATGCACTCAGACCAATTGCCACAGATCCAATCTGCGCTAGCGTTAGTTGGAGTTGGTGTTCGAGAGCCACCGCTGCTACTGCCTCCTCCGCTGCTTGAACGCTTAGTGTAGCATTTGCTTGAATCAATAGTGCAAACACCAGTGCAACTGAGGCTTCCTCTGTTATGTCCATAAGAGGAACAGCTCTTGCCTCCGAAATTTGAGCCGTCACATTGCTCTCCCTCATTTATGATTCCATTACCGCAGTTGCAAGCATCTCCAAAGGTATCGTTGTCAGTGTCATTCTGGTCGGGGTTGTACACTAAGGGGCAATTATCAAGGCAATCATAAACACCGTCAGAATCATTATCTAACTCGCTAATTCCATCACAATTATTGTCTATTCCATCACAGATTTCTTCTGCCCCAGGATAAGTATTTGATCTGGAATCATCGCAGTCAGTATTGTTCAAGACATAATCTTCTGGTGGCTCGTTGCCTGGGACTATGCACCATATCAAGGGATTTGCATTGTCCCCATAAGTGTCTGAGTCAGTATCTGCGTAATAAGTGAGATACTCAATGCCTGGCTCGCAAGGCGAAGTTGTGAAGCTAAAAGTTCTTTCAGTTACCAGATTATCACCATCAGGGTCAACTGCAGAGACTTTCCAGTAATACTTAGTGTTAAGCTCGTTCATCTTATCAGTCAGCTCAGTCGGTAAGCTGTACCAGCCATTACCAACACCATTAAAAGAATGAAACTCCCATTTACCTGATGCGTTAGTGCTAATCTCAATGTCCATCAAGTCATAATGGAAGTCGATCACATGAACAGACAAGGCAGGTTGCTTTGGCACATTAATAGCCCCATCCTCAATGCTAGTCCCCTTAAGAATCGGCTGAGGCGCTCCTGGAGGAGGAATGTAGACGCCGACGCCTAGACGACGCTCGCTGTAGTATTGATTATTAGTTCTTACCCTTGGGGTTGGGGCGTATGCTGAGGTTTCGTAAACTTTGATAACCCCATTTAGGTAGCTTGTTACGATTAATTCATTTTGACCATCATCATCAATGTCTTGCACAAGTGTTTGTGCTATTGCATTGGCTCCAGTTATTGTTTCTACTAAATTATATGAGCCATCATAAATCTTAATGTTCCCTTCTGCTAATATTATTTCTAATTTTGAATCTCCAATAACGTCAGCTATTTTAGGCGGATCCTTAGCATAGTCAAGGGTGGCATCTAACTGCCACGAGCCAATATCCCAAATCTTAACAACATTATTTCTATTGGTTATCATTTCTACATTATTGTCACCGTCTATATCCCAGATTGAGAATTGTGAATGGCCTGTTAAGTCAAGAGTGTCAGCCCATTTATCAGGCATCCTTACTGCTTCTCCTTGCTCAAGGGATTTTGCCCCATCAAAAACATAAAGACCGCTGCCGCCCTGTTGCATCACAACAGCGTCTCTTGTGCCGTCATCATTAATATCAATTAATGCTGGGGAGTGGCTGCTGCAGAGGACTTCGTCATCATACCATAAAAGTTCTAATGTATCTGCATCATACGCTTGAATTCCTTTACCATAACTAGGGGCCTCATAATATACTGATCTATCGCCCATGTACAGCTCAAATTTGCCATCATTGTTAACATCGTCTGCAGAAAGTCCTCCATAACAAGGTCTCCATGCAAAAACCTCAACCAAAATCTTACCGTTCGTCCCATTCAATTTTCTTAACCGTCCAGTGCCATTCTCACCTTGCGAGATGTCTGAGGATGCGATATAAACGTAAGGGTATCTGCTGCCATCAGTATCTAAAATAAGTAGGTGCTTGTCTGCTGATTCAACAGGTACATTCCAATATACTGAGCCATCATCTGCATGAAGTGCTATAGTCCGCGATCCTGACGCAATCACGACCTCCTCGATTCCATCATTATTTAAATCATGAATTTCAAAAGGAGCATGTTCATATATGCCTCCGTTAGAGAATGACCATAAAAGAGCCCCGGTTCTACCATCTAAACATGTTACTTTACCTTGCCCAGTCGCAAATATTTCGTAAAATCCATCCTTGTTAACATCAACAGCGAGGGGTTCTATCTCTGTAGCTGCGCCCGTATTATACGTCCACTTCAAAACAAAAGGCTGAGCAACAAAACTATAGTCGCCTGTTGCTAATAGGATTGGGTCGGGGTCTCTTTCATCAAAGCGATTATAGACATTAACTCTCCAGTAATAGGCAGTGTTTTTCTGGTCAAACCCAGTTGTGTGCTGGGTATAAACTCCATTTGAGCCTGTCTGCGGCTCTCCTATTGCCACCCACTCTCCTGTCTCTGTGTTATTTGTTTCAAAAACAACTGTAAGAGGGCGGCGGCTGTCAGTATAATCGCTTAGAGTAATGGATAAGCGCGGATTGTAATTGGCTTCTTGATTATTAGGATAAGCATCTGATAAGATGGGTGTGTCTGCCGAGATTACAAACGGTATATTAATAATCAAAAAACTCGCGAGGATTATTATGTCAAGCAATCTTTTCTTCATAACCTGAACCTCCGTATGCAGCTTGTAGTAGTAAGGAAATACCCTCCCCTTTTAAAATATTACTGTTTTTCACTACTTCGAAGATAGCAAAATGATGATTTTCTTGCGGGGCGCCGAATCTTATGCGCAAGTACAATCTAACAAGCAGGTTTTGCCATCAGCACAAGGATGCGTTGAATCGCACTCTGCATAACACTGAACA
>DATEYH010000069.1:0-2701 GCA_035256305.1 Candidatus Nanoarchaeia archaeon | reverse complement strand
GAGAAGGCTCAGGGTGTAGTCTGAAATCCATACTTGGGATTTCCTGCTTCTTATTCCTCTCAGGTTTCTTGTTCTTTTCATTTTTAGCTCTTATTTCATCTATGACTTATCTCTTGTTTCCATTCCTTTATCATATTTTTTTGGCTCAGCTTATCACAATAGTGTGAGCATCGGTTTTTCTTATGGTATTGCTACCCTTGGCAAGGGCGCCGCTAACCTGGGGTATGGCAAACAAGAACTCATGGCTTCTATACGTTATCACCAGGTCATTGGCAGCCTGGCTTAGGGAATAGCCAACCCCTCCTACATCATCAGGTATTATGATGGTGCGCTCATAGCCAGGCTCTACCTCTGCTGCCAGTATTAGCTCGCTCTGGATTGAATAGCCAAGGTCCTCTAGCTTGCTCATGTTCTTCTCCTCATAATAATCAGATATTAAAACATAGATGACTGCTAGAAAAGCAAATATGACTATCATGGCCAACCCAACCATAAGCATGAACTCTGTTGCTATCTGGGATTTACTGTTCAAAATGATTCACCCACCCCAAAAACCGTTTAGTCCGGATAAATTAATTATTAATATAAGTTTAATCATTAATCTTAATTACTAATCTTAATCTAATCATTGGTCTTAATCGCTAATCTGAACATAAGTGTCATATGCCTGGACAGAGATATGATGAATTCCAGGATAAGTCTGAAGGCTGCCTGTAAGGTTGGTCACACTCCACTTCACAAGCTCATAATCATTGCCAGGAGATTCGACTGTGAAGACCATTTTGTCTCCGGTAATGCTTATGCTATTCACGCCTTCAGGCATGTAAACAGTCACAGTCTTCTTGCTAGGGCTCCCAAGGTAGTATACTTCATCAGCAGCGTCCCTTATCTCGCTAACCACCTTATCAAGCTGGCTTGCACCAACCTCGGTATTAATGTTCTCAGACTGGCGGTAGAAGATCAGAATCAGAGGAAAAGTCATGAGAAGAGCCACTCCCACTATCATCAGGAACTCCAAACTCACCTGCGCCTTATTCCACACCTTGATATTACCTCTTTTTTTCATGCTGCTTTCTTAATAAAAATAGGATAAGATATATATAAAGTTAATTGATATTAATAAAAAAAGATATATGTAGGTTTCTTATTAATCACCCAATATAGCTCGCGTCTTCCCTTGCCGAGTCGCTCAGCTTTTTCTGCTCCAGCATCCCCTGCTGCTTGGCTATCGGCTTTATCTCGTTCTCAAGCTTCTTTATGTCTTTCTCCACCTTAGCCATGTCCAAGCCGAGTTTGTATTTCTTCTCCAGGATTGCCATGAGCTCTTTTGCCTCTCTCAAGCCTATGTGCATTGGATGGCCGTAAGTTTCTGCCAGGAGCGAGGCTGCTCTTATTCCTTTCTCCTTGCTTAGCCCTAGAAGCAGTCCAGATATGCCCATAATCGGGCCAACCACTCCGTAGAGCTTGTCATTTGCTCCTAGCTTCACGAATTCCTGCACAAATTTCTTGTCATTGCCTGTGCAGAAAACCCTTGGCTTTTTTGGAAGCTCCTGAAGCCCTATGCCTCCAAGGGTTATTATCTCACTGCAGCTGTGCTTCAGAGCCGCGTCCAGCACTGCCTCTGCAAACCTGTAAGAATCTTCTTCCCTCATTGGCTGCACATCTCCGACCAGGAACAAGAAGTCTGTTTTTCCCTTTTTCTTGTAGAGCATCTCTATTTTTGGCAGCTCTATCATGCTGTCTTCCTTTACAAAGACAGAGTTCGGAAGGCAGTATGAGAAGAAGCTGAGCATTTTCTCTGCCTTTAGCTGCTCAACAATAAGGTCTGCTGCTATCTTCCCGACATTTCCAATGCCAGGCATTCCCTCGATTAGCACTGGCTTATTCAGCTTCACTTTCTTTATTGTTTTTATCTTCCACGTCGTCATAAGTAAGGGCTTGAGAATAAGAGTGGCTTTATAAAGGTTGTTGAAGAAAAAGTATATAAAACCTTTAATCATTCCTGAATGGTAATGCTAACCAAAAAATTAGAGGACAACAGAAGCGGGCTTTGGGCTGTATTGGAAAAAGAGATTCAGTCCAGGTCAGGCAACAAGGATGAATCACTCAGGCTGTCAGGGGATTGGAAAAGATTCATGGAAAAGCGCTCTGGCTACAGTATATATTCTGTGGATGGCAGATGGGTGAGGAATAACTTGTGCGCTTATTTTGGCCATGGCGGCCATGGCTTGGTCCATGAGTTCATTCCTTTGGACGAGATCTGGGTTAGCTCGCACCACTATGATGAAGGCGACTCTAAAATAGCTTATTGCAGCTGCATGGGAAAAAGGAGCAACCAAAGGGTAAGCAAAAAGTTTTTTGAGAGCACCCTGGTTCATGAGCTGGCTGAGTGTGAAGAGATGAAAAAAGGAATCCCCTACTGGGAAGCGCACCAGTTTGCATTGCAAAAAGAAAAAGAGATAGGCTTGCTATCCAAATCAGAGATTAACAGAACTGTTAAGATAACCTGATAACCTAAACTCAGGCTTCTTCTTTTTGTGCCAACTCCTTATCTTTATCTTCCTTATATTTCCGGCGATAATCAGCATACTTGTCTTCTGGACTGTATTTGGGAGGCTTTGGTTTTGCCCTTGTCTGCCCGCAGCTGCACTTCGCGCTTAAGCCATAATTGCCGCATGAAGGGCATTTGAGTATATGATGC
>DATEYH010000068.1:0-2246 GCA_035256305.1 Candidatus Nanoarchaeia archaeon | reverse complement strand
TTGTGATAAGGAACGTTCATCAATCCAGGAATTGATTTGCCTAATATATAAATATTAGGTTTAAAGGTTTTATTTAGTGATAATCCAAAACTCGCACTATTGGTGCGAGGAATTAGCTGGGTTAAAAATATTTATATTTACTATTCCGATAAGCAAAAACTCCAATCATTGATGGGAGAAATATTTTCTAAAAGGTTTTTTTCCATAGCGCAAACAATTTTTTTTATTTTTTCAGAAAATTTGAAAATGAAAATATTTAAATATAAGGTTGCACATAATTTTTATTATAAAAATTTAATAGACGAGAAAAAAAATCAAAAAATGAGACTCGAAAAAGAGGCGAAACACGTTCTTCAAATCATTGGGGGTCAAGAACAAATAAAATGCTTGAAAATTCCGATAGTTCTGTGATTAATTCTGGTGATACTGAAGAGGAACCAGGAGGTAGGAATATATTCCAAGGCCGAAAAGGCTTTGTGAGTTTCTTAGGCATCATCTTCCACATGGAGTACGAAAAGAAGTATCCGGAGGCCAGTATATAAGATGAATATGAATGATTTTTTAAAGAAATTTCCTGAAGAGGCAGAGAATATCAGGAAGGTTAGGAAAGTTTATCCAATGAAAGTCACTAATTATTATCTTGGGCTTATCAGGGAGAAGGGAGATGCCATCTGGAAGCAGTGCATACCAGACCTTGCAGAGCTCAATGACACTGTGAATGAAGAGGATTCATTGCTCGAGGAGCAGTTCACTCCTGTGCCTGGGCTTATCCACAGGTATCCTGATAGGGTCTTGTTATTAGCCAGCAACAAGTGCGCTAGCTATTGCAGGTTCTGCACAAGGAAGAGAAAGGTTGGCAAGGAAGTGACTATAACCAAGGAAATGATTCTTAATGCAATGGATTACATCAGGAAGCATCCTGAGGTTAGGGATGTTCTTGTGTCTGGCGGAGACCCGCTCATGCTTAGCGACGAGGAATTGGAGTTCATCCTGAGGGAAATCAGGAGCATTCCTCATGTTGAAATCATAAGGATTGGCACAAGGGTTCCTTGCTCCTTGCCTGAGAGGATTACTCCAAGGCTTTGCGAGATGCTAAAGAAGTATCATCCGTTGTTTGTCAACCTGCACTTTGAGCATCCTGATGAGATTACTCCTGAGAGCACCAGGGCTTGCGCTTTGCTCGCAGATGCAGGCATACCTTTAGGCAACCAGGCAGTGCTTCTCAAGGGAGTGAATGATGATCCCAAAGTGCTTGCAGAGCTATTCCACAAGCTAGTCCAGATAAGGGTGAAGCCTTATTATCTTTACCAGGCAGACCAGATTAAGGGGACAGAGCACTTCAGGACTAATGTGAAGGACTCTCTCAAGATCATGGAGAAGCTTTACGGATTCACCTCAGGCTTGTGCGTTCCCCAGTTTGTGATTGATGCGCCAGGAGGAGGCAAGATTCCTTTAACTCCAGAGTACTGCCAGTACATGAGTGAAGACGCTGTTGTGCTAAGGAACTTTGAGGGCAAGGTTGTTGAGTACAAGAATCCAAAGAAAGTTGAGGCGAGAAAAAGGGTTGCTGGCAAGATTCTCAGGATTGCTGTTGTGTTCAACCTTAAGAAAGAGATAGATAAGAGCATGCAAGAAGATGCCTATGCTGAGTTTGATGAGATAGACGTGCCAGTGGCTATCAAGACTGCATTGGAAAAGAAGGGGTTCATCGCTGACCTTGTTGAGGCTGATGAGAACTTCTTTGAGAAGATGAAGAACAGCAATTATAATTTTGTTTTTAACATAGCAGAAGGCCTTAACTCAGGAGCAAGGGAGAGCCAAGTGCCTGCAATCCTTGACATGCTAGGCATTCCTTACACAGGCTCAGGAGTGCTCACCCAGGCAATAACCCTTGACAAGACCAGGACCAAGGAAATCCTCTTGTACCACAGGGTTCCTACGCCGAAATACCAATTGTTCACTCACTGGGAGGAAAGGCTGAAGCCAGGGATGAGCTTCCCGATGTTTGTAAAGCCAAATGCAGAGGGCTCTTCAAAGGGCATTCGCGATGACTCACTTGTTCATAACGAGAAAGAGCTGAGAAAGATGGTTAAGTTTGTGATTACTAATTACAACCAGCCAGCCCTTGTCGAGGAGTACCTTGATGGCAGGGAGTTCACTGTTGCTGTTATTGGCAATAATCCTCCGAGAGTGCTTCCAATAGTTGAGGTGACTTTTGATTATCTGCCAGACGGGATTCACAAGTT
>DATEYH010000067.1:0-9381 GCA_035256305.1 Candidatus Nanoarchaeia archaeon | reverse complement strand
GGCGAATAAGGACAAAATAAGGGCTAAACTTGTTGTGGAAGGCTCTAACATTCCAATGAGCGCTGAGGTTGAAGAATACCTGCATAAGAAGGGAGTGCTTGTTGTGCCTGACTTTGTTGCTAATGCTGGCGGAGTGATTAGTAGCTATGTTGAGTACAAGGGCGGCAGTGTTGAGGAGATGTTCAAGCTGGTTGAGAAGAAGGTTGTGAAGAACGCAGCCAAGGTGCTCAGGGTTGCCAAGAAGCAAGGGATAAAGCCAAGAGATGCTGCCATGCAGATTGCGCTTGAAAGGATAAATGAGAGAATGGAAAAGAAAGCTGCAAATCAATAAAGCTTGTGAATTGGCAGACAGGTGTCTAGATGAGAAACGATGAATGCAAGATATTGATTATTTTGAATTCAGGATGGACCCAGACATTTCAGAAAGTCGATGGCCAGTGGACACAAACCACGAATGGTGTGGTTCGAAAATGTACAGCAGAACAACTGCTTTCACACATACTTCCACTCCTTGTAGAAGGCCAGACTCGAGCAACAATCAAGGTAGTTAAAAATGATTGAGAATATGAGGTGTTATGATGAAAGCTCTTTTATTCGGCCCTGCAGGAGTCCCATTGAGCGCGCCTTCGCGAAGCACGCTTGATGGAGTGCCTCAAGTCAGGAAGCTTGGTCTTGGCTGCATGGAGCTTGAGTTTGTTCGCGGGGTCAGGATGAGCCCTGAAATCGCAAAGCAGGTAAGGGCTCTTGCAGAGAAGCATAATGTAGTGCTGACTGCTCATGGGCCTTATTACATAAATCTTAATTCTCTTGATAAGGCTATAACCGAGGCTAGTGTTAAGAGAGTCCTAGACACAGCTAGAATTACAAACATTTGCGGGGGTTATAGCATAACCTTTCATGCTGCTTATTACATGAGCATGACTGAGGAGAAGGTTTATGAAGTTGTTAAGAGCCAACTCAAACACATTACGCGAACTTTGGCTGAAGAAGGGATTGAGAAGCTATGGATAAGGCCTGAAACCACTGGCAAAGCCACCCAGTTCGGGGATGTTGATGAGCTGATTAAGCTGAGCCAGGAACTAGAGCAGGTGTTGCCTTGTGTTGATTTTGCTCATTTACACGCGAGAAGCGACGGCAAGCTTAACACATACCAAGAGTTCTGTTCTGTGCTTGAGAAGCTTGAAAAAGGCCTTGGCAGGCAAGCCTTGGATAACATGCATATTCACATGTCAGGCATAGAGTACTCTGAGAAAGGCGAAAGGAATCATCTTGTTCTCAAGGAGTCTGATATGAACTATAAAGAGCTTATGAAGGCGCTCAGGGATTATAATTGCAAGGGATGCATTATCAATGAGAGCCCTAATCTTGAAGAGGATGCGCAGCTGATGAAGAGGGAGTATGAAAAGCTAAGATAGGCTATTAGCGCTAAGATAGGCGCTTAACAAGAATGGATTAAGAAGGATGAAAAGAAAATCCTCCTGCCTCTTGTTTTTATTGTTTCCTAGCATTCTCTGATTCTTCTATTCTCTGCTTTTTCTTTACTTGTTTCCGCAGTAGAAGATTTTCTCTATAGAAACATCAGCTGGAGCAACCCCATTTCTGTCAATGGGCTTGTCCAGCTTTGTTTGTGCCTCTTTTTCTGAGGACTCCTCGACGTGTCTTGAATCTCTTGATTCTCTCTTTGATGATGAGTGGGATTCTTCCCTGAAGGAATCATGAACATTGTCTTTTAATGAGTTAAGCTTTTTGTCAAAAACTGCCTGGTTCATCTCTATGAGGCTGATGGTCTTTATGAGCTCGTTTAGCTTGTCTGTCACTTTGATTATCTGGTCTGCCAGGAGGTTGATTTTCTGGCCACTGCCTTCTTTAAAAAGCCAGAGCCTTTGCATTTTGTTGATTATCTCATCAAATTGTGCTTTGGTTAGCTGGGCTACTTCTATCTCTGCATTTAGCTCTTCTGTGTTTGTCCCGTAGATTTCTCCTGCCTGGGCAATTGCTTCCTGGGAGCTTTGGGCAAATCCGTATTTCCTGAGTTCTTTAGAGAGATTGTTCATTCTAATAGTCTGTTCAACACTGTCCATTTTTGTATCACACCTCGTTGCAAGCTTAGTTGAATAATAAACGCTCTTAGTAGCTTAAAAAGTATTCTAGTAGTGCAAGTATTTAAATATTTCGGTTTTGAAAAACATATTTGCTAATTATGATAATTTTAGACAAGCATTTCCTGGCTAGCGCGCAAATCGAAGTATTTTTAAACCATAATCTAATCCAGAACAAAGACCAAAATGGAAGGAACAATCAATAGCTTCAGACGAAGCATAAAAAGGACCCGCAACAACCAGATGATAATAATAGTCGAAGGGATAGACAGCAAGGAAAAAGCCAAACAAATCGTCGGCAAGAAAGTGGTTTACAACACCGGCAAAAAAGACATCCTTGGAAAGGTAAGCTTTCCTCACGGCAACAAAGGAGCAGTCAGAGCCATCTTTGAAAAGGGCATGCCAGGGCAAGCCATAGGCAAAAAAGTAAGGATTGAATAAAAACATTTAATAAAACTCCTTCTAATATTACTTTAATCGGATGAAAAAGAAAAAAGAAAAGAAAAAAGAATACTCCCTGCAAACAGTTGAAAAGGTTTATTCCTACTGGGGCAAATCCTTGCTTTCATACAAGCTTGGCGTCTCATTCTTTGGTTATGACTCATACCTAAGAAAAAAAGCAACTGAGATGCTAAAGCTGAAAAAAGGGGATGTTGTGCTGGATTTAGCCTGCGGGCCAGGAATCATGTTCAAATACCTTGAGAATAAGATAGGCGAACAAGGCAGGATAATAGGGGTCGACTATGTTGACGAGATGATAAAACAGTGCATGAAGCTAATCAGGAAAAAGAAATGGAAAAATATTACCCTTATCAAAGAAGATGCTGCCAAGCTCAAACTGAAAAAGAACTCTCTGGACGCAATAATATCAGTCATCGGGCTGAGCGCAATACCAGAGCACAAAAACGCCCTGGCGAGATGCTATTCTAGCCTGAGAAAAGGCGGAAGGATGGTTGTGCTCGACGGCAAAGAATTTGACAAGAAACACAGCTTCCTGAACCCTTTGCTCAAATTATTTCGGTGGAGCAAGAGCTACGAGAAAAAAGACTTGGTTGAAGACATAAGAGAAGCCTTTGGGAACATAACTGTGAAAGAATACCTGCTGGGAAGCACTTTCATAGCCATGGCCATAAAAAAATAGCAAAAATAGAAATATTTATATAACCTGAGAGTAAAAGAGATAATAATAAGCGAGGTGATTTTTAATGAACAAGAAAGGATACCTACACCACCCAATTGTTGCGATCATAGTTGGCTTCTTGGTGGGAATGATCATCATGTACCTTATGTGCAAAGGAATCATTCCACTGGGCGGATTTAAAATCTGCTAGAATAAAAATATTTTAATCTTCTTCTAGCTAATTATTTTTAAGAGGAGAAAAAATAATAAAGAAAAATATTAACAAGCCCTAGCCTGCATGGATGTTCTCATAGCGAGCAAGGCTGTAGATGCTCTTGACATGATCCCAGAGTTGCTCAAAGAACACGTCTGCCTGTTTTGTAAGCCTATCAAGGTCAGTCTGAGGATATTTCTCGGCTGACAGAAGCTTGAGTTCATTAACTGTCTCGCCCTTCACGAACTCCATCAGCTTAACATACAAGAAAGTGTCCTTTGTGACGACGTCATAGATGTAATCAGCCTCTGCCTTCATTGCCAGGAATACTTTCCTGTCACTCTTAAAGAACTCCCTGAGCTTTCTCTCAGCTAATTCCTTCTTACCCTGCTTGATATCAGCGCTAATTTCGTCAAAAAGAACATACAGCTTGTGAATGCCAGACTGCTCTCTTTTCACATACCTCTTCTCATACCTGGCCTCCCTCCGCATAACCCTCTCAATCCCCCTCTCTGAGCTTATGCTGTTAATGAAATCACGCCTGCTAACACCAGACACATTATCATCCTCTAAATAAGCCAGTGTTCTCCTAATCTGGTCAGTTCTCTTGTGAATGTTGGCACACACATCTGCAAGAGGCTGGTCAATCTTACGAGTGAACTCGTCCTGAAGCTTAGGGTCATTGAGCTGCTGCAAGAAAGGCTTAAGCTGGTTATCCAATTCCATCTCATGCCTGGCAACCTTCTCCTCCTCATTAAGCAGGGTTAACTCATCCTTTGCAATAATGTAGAGGTAATGCTCCTTATTCTCCAGCATTCCAAGAAGCTTCTCAAAATTCTTCTGAACGCCCTCAATCTCCCCCCTCTCAATAGCCTGCTTAAGCTTGTGCTCAGCCTCATCAATATGCTTCTCAAAATTCTTCCTCTTCATCCTGCCAGTCACGCGCCTGACCTGCGCTGCCAAGCCGGCAGTAGTCCTTAAATGCACAAAATCCAGTTGGGTAGTTACCATTCTGTTTCACCTATAATGTTTTACTCACCTCTGATGATTATCTATGCCCCTTTTTTATTATTGAGATATTCAATTGCCTTCTCAATTTGATCCATGGTGTTGTAGAGTTGCTGATGAGTTATATTCTTGATATCAAATTCTGCTGAATTAATCGCTTTTCTTAACTTGTCATCAGCTCTAAAAGTATTTATGTCCTCATTCTCCTTTTTAGGCTTTTTTGGATTCTCGCCATAAGCAGCAATCGCCAGCTCAAGAATTCTTCCTGCCACGTCAACCTCTTTTTTGAACTGAGGGTTTTCCAGGTATTCATGGTGTTTTTTGATGAGCTCGTTAAGGTCATCATATAATGCCTTGAACTCATTGAGGGTGCGATTTTTTCCTCCTTCCTTATGCCACCATAAAATACCAGTAGCTGGCCCGCTGTCGACAATCTCTCTTTTCCAATGCGCCATCATATCCTTAAGTTCTTTTATTTCTCTTTCTTCCTCTTTTGCTGCTTTCTTACTTCCTCCTGCTTCATATATTTTAGAGTGGATATCGGGTGCACTATTCTTAAGGTGTTTAATATCCCATCTCCAGGGTTTCTCTGTGCCAACTACCTTGGCTCCAAGACAGATATAAACCTGGTCCAAATCAAAGCCTTTTTTCCTTGCCAGTTCAAATGCTACTTCTCTTAGATGATTAATTGCTAACCTCTCTTTGTCTGGCTCATTCAAATTAACAGTTATATGACCTGGGTTAATTAAGACATAATCTTTTGGCTTTGGAAGAATCTCATCTTTCTTAATATCATTTGCAACTTTCTCGTTTTTAACCAGAATCCACATAAGCTCAAACTTCTTATTATAAACAGGTTCATCTGGGCCTGGGCCGACAGGGCCTCTTGTGCCAAGAGCGTTCTTTATATCCCTGATGAGTTTTTCAAGCCTATCAAATCTCTGATTGATTTCATCACGCTTGGGAAAATCCCTCATATTTTTGCTAAGTTCATCTATTTTGACAAGGATACTGTTAACAGCCCCGGCCATTTCTGGGAATTTGGTTGCCAAATCCCCTACCTCACCGGATATACGCTCAATAACAGGAATTACTCTTTCTGCAATCAAGTCTCCTATGCCCTTTACACCGCGATTTACCTCGTTGACTTTGCTAGTCAGTTCACTAATCAAACCCAAAAGCCTGTTTAAAGAGTCGGGTGTTAAATTCCTTAAGAGCTCTTCAATAGCAGCTATTTTTTTGTTTATCTCCGCAAGAGTTCTAATTATCGTTTCAAGCTGTTCGCTATGCTTTTGAAGAGCGTCTTCTATTGCCTTTTGTCTTGTAGTTAAAGAATTACTAAGATTTGTTATTTCTCCTCTTAAGCTATTTACTTCTGCGCTGACAGCTCCCATTCCTTCTCCAATATTCTTATTTATCTCATTCAGTAGTGCTTGCATGGTATCAAGCTGGCCAAGAATCCTTTTGCTCAAAGCTCGAAATATTTTTTGTGATTTGTCAAAAATTGATTTAAAAGCAGAGATTATCTTCTCATCATCTGCGGTTTTAATCTTGCTTATGGCACTTATGATTTCATTTAGCTTTGATTCAAATTTTTTGCAAAGATCATCATATCTTTCCTTGATTAAAGCAGTAATATTATCTGTTGTCCCGTCAATGATTGTTTTTATTTGCGCATCACTAATCTTAACGTCATTCTTTGCTCTTCGCTTAAGAAGTACTGCAATGAGTTGAATTAAATCACTCATAACATTTTTTATTTCAACAATCTGCTCACCGTCCTTTCTATCCTTAATAATAACAACATTGCCTTTTACATTCCAGTTATTGAAATCACTATTATCCAGCTTCTGGTCAACAGTGGCAGCATCTTTAAAAATAGATTGTAAATCATTTATTTTATCTTGAATCTCAGGATTTTTTATACCTCCTTTTAATCCATCCAGGAGTTTCTTCACTTCGTATTCCCATTGTTTTATGTTCAGTTCTTCTGATTCTTCTGCCATTTATACTTACACTCTCCTTATCTCAACATGTCCTTCTACATTAGTCCCATCAGGATCAGCCCCTAAATGGTCAATTATAGGAACCCATATGCCGATGCCGTGGGGTCTTGAAACCCTTATCTCAACCCAGTCGCCCTTGCCGTATGAGCTAACAGCCCTTATTCTGTACTCATAATCATTTTCAGGCACAATCGGCTCTAAGCTATTCCACCATTCTCTAACAATGCCTTCATGATTTCTGAAGCTATCATGATCAGCAAATGGATTCTCAGGGGTAAAACTATGGGAAACATAAGCTACTCTTCTCCAATTGCCCCATAGGTTTCGGTTCCACCTAAACCCTCCAGGAGTTCTAGCATGCCTTTTGCGTTCAATCCAGTAATAGTTAACATGTTCATCATCAGGATTAGCTGCCCAGGACAGATTAACCCTATCTCCCATATGAACTCCGTGGAAAACTAGTACTCTATTCGGAGCATAACCTCTTCGCCTTGCCGGGTCAATATTCTCTTCGTCTCGGCGTCGCCGACCTCCTCCGTCATACCTATCTCTTCCTCTTCCCAACGGCCAGCCAATTCCGCCTCCTGTAAAGAACTGCACTATCTTGACTATTAGGAGTATGGTTATTAGTATGTAAGTCCAGCTTACGATTGCTGCATACGCAGTTGTTATGAATTGTTCTGCTGCCATGGTTGCTTATGGTTTGAATAGTTTTCTAAGTGTTTCTTTTTTTATCGCGAATATTAACGGTAGGCCTGTGACAACTGCCCATTCGTCCAGCAGGAATAACAGGAGCAGGAGCAGCATCAGCCCCATCAGGTTCTTTATCCAGCCCATCCTATCGTTTTCATCCTTCTTTCTTAGTATGAACACTGCCACTATTGCCAGTCCCCAGAAGAATCCTAGGAATATTAATGAGCTCATTATTACTGTGATTAATCCTCCTGTGGCTAGGAGCCATTCTTGTGGCATCATGAAAGTGCCTATCAGGCTGAAGGCCAGGCTTACTATTCCTGCTGTCTTCTTGCCCTGGGCATCGTCGAATATCTTGGTTTTTCTCAGGGAAAAGAAGGATACTGCGAATAGCACGATGAAAATGCAGAATTTGAGAAAGCCAAGCTGCACAGTAGTATTATTCCTCAAAACTTCAATGTTGAAGAGGTTGCTGATCATTTCTATGGCGCTGTTAAGAGGGCTTATGCCTGTCCTGACAGAATAGCCGAATGCATTCGGCGTTAAGATTATCAATAATAGAGATAAGAATAAGTATTTTAGCGTACTCTTCGTGTTTTTCATAATGCTTTATTTTCCTTTGTTGTTGAGATTTATAAACTTTACGCTCAGCTTTTAGGAAAAAAGCAGACCTCGCGGTTTTTCCTTTTTTTAAGTAGGTTTCATTAATTTTCTGACCCAGATACCTTTTGCCTTAGCGGATCTAATGGTTTTTTCCTATTTCTGCTATTTTTAATTTATTCATCATTATTTTTTTTGTTTTGAAATCATTAGTTTTTTGCTTTTGGCTTCTTTCTTTCCTGACCTGATGGTTTTTTGCGATTTTCCTGTTTGTCAAGCATTTTAATCTGCTTTTTCAGGGTTTCGGCTTGACCCCTTGGTTTTCTTGTGCTTTGCCTGAGGCTTAGTAGGTTTCAGAAATTTTTTTAGGCTATCATCAGGACATCGTGGTTTTTTGTGCTTCCAGGCTGTTTTTTGCCTTCTCAAAACGTTTTTGCGCAGCTCAGGGTTTTTTATTTTTTTGATTAGGATTGATAAAATGTTTTTTGCAAAATTTTTTTCAAAAATTTTGTTTTTATCTATTGCTTAAGCAATATATTTTATTAACAATATATAGTTTAAACTATTAATAGTTTCTGATATATATTGTTATAAATATATATCTTATAACCAATAAATATATAAATGTATTTTTTATTATTTTATCGAGTGGCCAAAAAGAACGCTGATGACAAGGACGACTCCGATTACCTTGAGTTGAAGGGTTTTTTGTCATTTTTAATTTTGCACGAGTTAAGCCTTAAGAACTTGTGTGGCGATGAGCTTTCTACAAAAATTGGTGAGAGAAAGAAACGGCCTTTAACCCCCGGGACCATTTATCCTGCCTTGAAGCGGCTGCGAAGGAAAAAGCTCGTAGTTTACCGTCGGAGAGGCAGGAAAAAGGTCTATTTCTTGACAGAGCTTGGCAGGAAGGAGCTCTTTAATCTTTATGCTTTATTTAGCAATTACTTTTATGGCTTGAAAAACAAGATTTTGCGTAAGCCTAGAAAAAGGAAGGCCACTTAAGGTAAAACTTAGTATAAAAAGTTTATTTTTTGCTTAAAACTTTTAGAAAGAGGCTTGATTAAGATGTCGCTGTTCAGCAAGAAGACAGAGGATTTGCAGAATGACTCTGAATTATTTGGCTCATCATCGACTAATATCAAAGATGAGCTTGAGCTCATTCAAGATCAGCAGGAAAACATAATACGTGTTTCAGAACAGCTTGAAAAGGCCTTGGGAGAAACAGATAAGATAAGGCAACTGCACAAGATAATCAAGAAAATAGATGACGCCATATTGAAAGAGAATATCCAGGAGAAAAGAAAGCAGGAATCAAGGCTTATCAACATCATGGAAGAGATAAAAAGGCTGCTGAAAGCTGAGAAGTATGAAGACATAGAAAAGCTTATGCTTGAGGTGCAAAGCCAGAGCAAGCTCAAAATCAGGCTCTCCCAGGAAGAGCTACATAATCTAAGAGCCATGATGAATGAGATCGAAGAGCTTTACAAAGAGGCAGCAGGGCTCTGCAGGCTCTATAAATTGGCTTATGATTATCTTAAACAGATTCATGACAAGTGCCAGGAAGAGCTTGGCAAGGAAATGATAGAAGAAGAAGAGCTTAGCAAGGCAGGAGCCTATACGCAACGCATTCCTTAAGGA
>DATEYH010000066.1:0-23945 GCA_035256305.1 Candidatus Nanoarchaeia archaeon | reverse complement strand
GGCTCAACTGACTGAGAAGGAAATCTATGACTTGCTCAGAAAAGGCTTTGAGAACATCAAGTACCTTGACAAGAAAATCATGGTTACACATGTTCACCCATCAGACTCCAAAATGGAGAAGTTCAGCCAGTTCTTCCCAGGCAGCAGCGGTGTGAGAAAAGCAATAGAGAAGTTCCAGCCAGACATACTCTTATGCAGCCATGTCCACGAGGCAGAAGGATTAGAGGAGAAGATAGGCAGGACAAGAGTCATTAATGTTGGCAAGAGGGGAAAGGTTATTGATGTTTGATTGCATTGCAAGCAAACTCAGAAATGCAATTTCTGATATTTGAATTCTAAGAGATTGTCGTCCCAACAAACTTCTTGCCTTCAAGAACATTGTCCATGTTCTCAAGCTTTGCTCCGTTAATTATGTGGATTATCATGCCGCTAGCCTCTGCTTCCTTGCTCGCAACAGGGTCAAATGGAACATTCAAGCCAGGGTCCCATTTATTCCCGAACTTCTTCCTGAAGTCCTTCCAGGTCATTTCCTTGTAAGGCTTTGCATCACTGAACCTCGCAGGATCTTTGTCATAGACATAATCAATGTTGCTGAGGTTAATCACTTTCTTCACTCCAAATTGCTTGGCGAGTAAAACAGAGTCATAATCAGTGCTGCAGCCAGGCTTCCAGCCAGCAGCCACAAGGATTTTTTCATTAAACTCAACAGGCTCTATTGGATTCTTTATAACCTTGGGCTTTGCATACTTCTGGAATACTGTCCTCAATAGCTGGGCATTAATCCTTGTTGCGTGAATCCCTATCCAGTCAAGGTCTTCCCTGTTAAGGCTGCCAACGCTCCTAGCAGCTTCCTGGTAATACCTTGCAGTCCTGCCTCCTCCTGCAATGAGGATGAACCTCCTGCCTTGCTTGATGTGCTTTTCAATAATCGCCTTGAATCTCTTCAGAAACTCAACATCAATGCTGTCAGGGCAGATCAGGCTGCCGCCGACGCTGATGACTATGATTTCGCTTTTATTATCCATGATTTCAGCCCTTAATCACTCCAATCGGTTTCAGTTTAGCAACCAGATTGCCAATGCCTGCTTCGTGGCTGACCTTGACTACCTCGTCAATGTCCTTGTAGACAGCAGGTGCTTCCTCACTAATTCCTTTTAGGCTGCCTGCTTTGAGATAAATATGATGCTCTGCCAAATCTTTTTTTATCTGCTCGCCCCTGAAGCTCCTGATGGCTGCTGACCTGCTCATCACCCTGCCTGCTCCGTGAGCAGTGCTGCCAAAAGTCTCGTCGAGAGCCCCTTGGGTGCCAACCAATAGATAGCTTGCTGTTCCCATGCTTCCAGGGATGATGACAGGCTGACCAACGCTTCTGTAAACTTCAGGCACATTGGTGTTGCCTGCCGGCAGGCTCCTGGTTGCTCCTTTCCTGTGCACATAAACCTTTCTCTTATCGCCCTCAATAAAATGCTCTTCAATCTTGGCAATGTTGTGGGCAACGTCATAAACCGTCTTTATCTTCTCAGGCTCTAAGCCAAAGATCTCCTTGAAGCTCTTCCTGACCTGATGCGCAATGATGTGCCTGTTAGCCCAGGCATAGTTAGCGCTCGCAGCCATGGCTGCAAAATAATTCTTGGCTAATTGCGTGCCTGCCTTTGCATAGATTAAGTCCTTCTCTGGCAGGGTCCTCATCAGCTCAGGATCTGCTTCTTCCATTTCTCTAAGATAATCAGAGCATACCTGGTGGCCTAATCCTCTTGAGCCGCAATGTATCATCACAGTAACCTGGCCTTCCTCATGTATGCCAAAGGCTTCTGCAACTTTCTTGTCATAAACCTGATCTACAAACTGCACTTCAAGGAAATGGTTGCCTGCGCCTAGCGTGCCTAGCTGTTCTCTCCCTCTTGACTTGGCTTTGTTGCTCACCTTGCTGGCATCAGCTTCCTTCATCCTTCCTCCTTCTTCACAGCGCTCAATGTCTTCCTTAAAGCCATAACCTTGATCAACAGCCCACTCAGCTCCTCTGTTAAGCACAGCATCAAGCTCCTGGTTGTTTAAGCGAATAAAGCTCTCGCTGCCAACTCCGCTAGGCACATTCCTGAACATAGAATCCATGAGCTCTTTTATCTTAGGCTCAACCTCTTCTTTTTTCAGGGGCGTAGCTAGCAACCTGACTCCGCAGTTAATGTCAAACCCAATCCCGCCTGGACTGATGCATCCGTGCTCATAATCAATAGCAGCCACTCCGCCAATGCTAAAGCCATAGCCTTGGTGGGCGTCTGGCAGCATTATGCTCTGGCCATAAATTCCTGGCAGGCAGGCGACATTCATGCCCTGCTGCAGGCTGGCGTCCTCTCCGAGCTTTTGGATGAGCTTTTCGCTGGCATAAATCCTGACAGGCACCTTCATGCAACCTGTTCTTGGGATTTCAAACAAGTGATCATTAATCTTTTTTGGCGATATTTTTTTCCTTTCTTCTGACATATTAGCACCTCTTATCCTATAATTATTGAGAATAACCGGTTGGTTTAAAAAGGTTGTTGATAAAGTTGACAAAGAATTATTTTCTTTCCTAACTTCTCACTCATTACAAAGGTTTATATACTATTAAGTATATGAATAATATAACATGGGAGTGGATGTAAGGGATTTTATCAGCGATTTCAACGGCCAGATTAATGAGCTTGTTGATAAGACAAAGATTTATTTCAAGAGCCTGACCCAGTATGAGACTATTGCCTGGATAACCCTGGCTCTAGGCTTAATCCTGGTGATAGTAGCTTTGGTAATGTGGTAAAACGCTCTTAAAAAGGAAAGGCTTATATACTCTTACGCTCATATAATATTAAAAGAGGAGGGTGAAAGATTAAATGGGACAACAAAAAAGCTGATGCTTTTTTGAGCCCCACAACCTCACTCGGGGTGAGTTATGGGTCAGCAGGAAGTTTATGATTTTCTATGCAAGAACAAGGGCAGATGGTTTACTTCAAGGGAGATTTCAAGCAAGCTAAAAGTAAGCATAGGCTCAGTCACCATGTCACTCAAGAAGCTGAGAAAGACTAATCTTATCAAGTACAGGAACACTGGGAAGAGAAACACTTACCAGTACACCGTCGGCAAGCGGTAAAGGCGCCTTTTCCTTCTCCTTTACCCAAACGTTTATAAAATAGTTAAGACTCTATGTGGTGCAGAATGGCAGGAAAAAAGGCAACCAAGGCAGGCGAAGAAACAGTAAAGCTGAAATTCCCTGATGGCTCAGAATCAGAGTATGCAAAGGGAACAAAGGCAGAGGATGTTGTCAAGGAGAAATTCAAGAAAGAGCTAGCCAAGGCTCTGGGTGCCAAACTCAATGGAAAAGTCGTTGACTTGTCCTTGCCTGTGGATGAGAGTGGGGAGTTTGATGTTGTAAAGTTCGAGGACGATGCTGGCCTGGACATGTTCAGGCACTCAAGCAGCCATGTCATGGCATTGGCTGTCAAGAGGCTTTACCCTAATGTAAAGGTTGCTATTGGCCCGCCTATTGAGGATGGATTCTATTATGATTTTGACAACCTAAAGATTAGCGATGAAGATCTCCCAAATATTGAGAAGGAGATTGAGAAAGTAATTCATGAGAAGCTTCCCTTTGTCAGGAGGGAAATCACAAGGGATGAAGGATTGAAGCTCTTCAAGGACGAGCCCTACAAGGTAGACTTGATTAATGACTTGCCTGCAGGAGAGAAAATAACCACTTACAAGCTTGGAGAGTTCGAGGACCTATGTAGGGGGCCTCACGTTTCAAACTCAGGAGTTATTGGGGCAATCAAGCTGCTCAAGGTTGCAGGAGCCTATTGGCGAGGAGACAGCACCAAGAAGATGCTCACCAGGATTTATGCCACCAGCTTCCCTGAGAAGAAGATGCTGGATGAGTACCTGAACAGGCTTGAGGAGGCGAAGAAGCGAGACCACAAAAGAATAGGGCAGGAGATGGACCTTTTCAGCTTCCATGATGAAGCTCCTGGCATGCCGTTCTATCATGACAAGGGAAACTTCATATGGACTGCTCTTGTTAATTACACCACTGAGCTCATGCTGAAGCGAGGCTACCAGATAAACAAGACTCCTATGATACTAAACAAGCATTTGTGGATGCAATCAGGCCATTGGGACCATTACAAGGACAACATGTATTTCACTAAGATCGATAATGCTGATTTCGCAGTCAAGCCAATGAACTGCCCAGGCAACATACTCATATACAAGACAACCCTGCATTCTTATAGGGAGCTGCCTATCAAGGCAGGAGAGTTTGGCCTTGTTCACAGGCATGAGCTTTCAGGAGTGCTTAACGGCTTATTCAGGGTCAGGTGCTTCACCCAGGACGATGCCCATGTATTCTGCACAGAAGACCAGGTTGAGGAGCAGCTCCAGGAGCTCATTGATTTCATGGCAGAGATGTACAATACTTTCAAGTTTGATTATCACATGGAATTATCTACCGGGCCAGAAAATGCAATGGGAGACCCAAAGCTATGGACTATTGCAGAGGCCAAGCTTAAGAAAGTCCTGGATGCTACAGGCAAAAAGTACAAAGTAAATGAAGGGGACGGTGCTTTCTACGGACCAAAGATAGACTTTCACCTGAAAGACGCTATCGGAAGGACGTGGCAGTGCGGAACAATCCAGCTGGATTTTCAGATGCCTGAGAAGTTTGACTTGACATATGAGGGTAAGGATGGTTTCAGGCACAGGCCTGTAATGATTCATAGAACCATAATAGGAAGCACTGAACGATTCATGGGAGTGTTAATCGAGCACTTTGCAGGCAAATTGCCGCTGTGGATAAGCCCGGTTCAGATTAAGATTCTTCCAATAGCAGAGCGACACATGGATTATGGGAAAAAAGTGGCTTCGGAGATGAAAGCTGCAGGCTTGAGAGTAGAGGTTGATGAGCGCTCAGAGACAACCAGCAAGAAAGTCAGAGATGCCCAGTATGAGAGAGTGAATTATATTCTTGTAGTCGGAGACAAGGAAATCAGCAATAGCAGCGTTAATGTGAGAACAAGGAACAACGAGGTTCTTGGCGAGAAGAAAGTTGATGACTTCATCAATGAGCTTTTGATAGAAGTTAAGGAGAAAATGATTAAATAGCTTCTTATATTATATTACTGGTTGACTAGTGTTTTATGACGACTCTGGACTAAGCTTTATCTCTTTTTGCCCTTCTTCTTAGCTTTCTTCTTAGGCTTCTTTTTTGCTGTCTTCTTTTTAGCTTTCTTAGCCTTCTTCTTTGCTGATTTTTTCTTAATTTTCTTTACAGGTTTTTTCTTTTTTGGCTTGGCTTTCTTAACTGCCTTCTTCTTTTTTGCTGTTTTTTTCTTAGCAGCCTTTTTCTTTGCAATTTTCTTCTTAGGCTTTGGCTTGGCCTTCTTGGCAGCTTTTTTAACTGCTATCTTCTTAGGAGCAGGCTTTGCAGCTTTCTTTATCTTCTTCTCAGACTGCTCCTGGTCAAAGGCCTTGTCATAAGTGTCTTCTGTTTCCTCTTTCTTCTCCTCCTCTGTCTCATAGCCTGCCATGAAAGCCTCTTCTTCAGGGCTTATCTCATCGTCCTTTATAAGGTCCTCTCTCCCTTCGTCGTCATACACCCCGCCCAGTTCATCCTGCGGCTGTTCTTCGTCTTCAGGCATATAAGCTAATCCCTTGAACCAGTGGTTTATATATTTTTTGGAAGAATAAGGCTAGTTTTCTTTTCTCTCATCAATCTTTTTCTCAGAATGCTTGAGCGCTGTCTTGAACAGTATCAGGTTCTCTTTTTTCAGCTTCTCTATTATCCCCTGCTTCCTGACAAGCTCTTCTTCCAGGTATTTTATCTTCTTTTTTAGAATCGAAGCATTCCCTTGCTTTGTCTCACTCTTTTCTGCCATTGCTTAGCTTGTTATTCTAATTGGTTTTTAATAATTTTTCGCATTTGGTGCAATATTTTCGTTTTTTTCTAGAGAGGGTTTATTAAGGAGTTGTTGTCATAACCTGTTCCATGAGCGTGGCTAAGAACAATAATGAGCTCATCCTGAAGCACCTGCGAAGGGATGCTAGGAAGAGCTTTAGCAGCATTAGCAGGGAGACAGGGATTCCTGTCACAACTGTGTTTGACAATTATCAGAAGCTTGAGAAGAGCGGGATTATAAAGAAGCATGCTTCCCTGCTTGACTTCAGGAAACTTGGCTATTATTACAGGAGCTTTGTGTTTGTCAGGGCAAATGAGATTGATAAGCTCCTGAGCTTTCTTAATGACAGCAGCAATGTCAATTCAATCTTCAGGACTGGGGATAATGATTACTTGGTTGATGTTGTCTTTCCAAGCATTAAGGAGTTCTATTACTTTATTGACTCTATTCGAGAGTTCAACCTTGAAAAATTAGAAGCCCATGATGTTATTGAGCACTTGAAAAAGGAAGAGTTCTTTTGCTGATAAAATGATTATTTAAAAGCTATTCCGGCTAACTTGTTAATCCTTCCGGATTCTTCGTTTTTTCTCCGGTTTTTTCGTAGGAGCTTATTTTAAACACCTTGCCTAAGCAATTTTCTATTGGGCAAATAAAATAATCACGGAGGATGATGCAAATGAATGACTACCTAAAAACTGAACAAGACCTTGAGCAAAAAGTTGAGCAAGAGCCAGCCAAAGAGCCAACAGTTCTTGAGCCAAGAGTAATTTATGTCAAGAAGAAAGGAGGCTTTGGGAAAAAGCTACTTCTAGGAACAGGACTAATCCTTGCAGGCACAGCATGGGCTGCTAACGAAGCCAGGAAAAGAATCTGGAAGTTCTTCTACCCGCCAACAGCCAAGAGGTACTTTGCAGTTGCTGCAATGGCAGCCACTTTCTACGGAGCAACCCACTGCAATGATGTGAGCAAAGGAGCGAATACAATATACAATAATGCAAAAAAGCAGCTTTCAATAGTTGAATACCAGAATAAACAGATAAAAACTCTGAACCAGATGCTTGAGGAGAAGAGCAAAGGCTTTGAGAACAAGGCAGCCATCCCTGAGCAAAGGATAAGTTCTGCATATCAGCAACTAACTAGCAGTTCAAATAGCAACTTATCAACTGACCTAGCAACCAGAATCCAAAGCTTTGGAAGCAAGCTAGGCTCAGACTACTCCTATATTATATACGTTGACAAGCAGGCTAACAAGCTGAGCCTCTTTGAGAAAGAGCAAGGCAAGTTCAAGCTTGCCAAGAGCTACAACTGCTCAACAGGAATTAATCCTTCTCAGAAAACACGAGTAGGAGACAAAGCAACCCCCGAGGGAGTTTTCAAGTTCACCAACAGGAACTTTGAGCAAAGACTTCCTCTTTACGGCATTGGCAGGATAGGAACAGAGTGTGATGGGATTGTGCTCTGCGGAGCAGCGCTTCCTGAAAGAATTCAGGCAATAGATAACAATGAAGGAATCACTAACGGCGGGATAATCACAAAAGACCAAGCGCTGGTTGAGATGGACAACATGCTAGGGCATTACTGGGGTCGGACTCTCCTGGTTAGCGAGAATCCGTCAAGACCAGTTATTAAGTAAATAACTAGGGTAAGAAATAACCCTGATAAGAAATGATACGCATAAACCTTTTAAAAAAAGAGAAAGCTAAAAAAAAGCCGCTAATCAAGAGGATTAGCCATTGCGCTATGGGCTTGACTCTTGGAGCTCAGCTGGTTTTAGGAAGCTATGTTTTTAGCTACCTGAACTCTCTGAAACCTTCATACAGGCCAGCAAGTTATTTTTCACAACAAACCAAAACAGATGAGCTAAGCAAAAGTTTTGAACCTAGCCAGTTCAGCCTGGCAAACACCAGAGATGATAGCTTCTCTTTAGCCAGTTTTAAGCCTAAGAGCCTGGAAGACTGCCTGAAAAAAGAATCTGAAAATCCAGTGCCAGAAATCCTTGAGCAGCTAGAAGCGGAGAAAGGAGGGTATGTGCTTCTGGTGAACAAGGAAGGTCAGAAGGCACAACTCTACAAAATGGATTATGTGCTGGTTGATGAGACTGGTGTAAGCACTGGAATAAATCCTGGGAACAAGGAGAGGAGTGGAGACCATAAGACACCAGAAGGAACCTTTGAAATAGTTTCTGTAGAGCAAAGCTCTGGCTGGTGCCACAATGGCAGGCTTGCTTATGGCCCTTACTTTGCAAGGCTAAGCGCAGGCTCATGGGATGCTTACGGCAATTACAATCCCGGTGGTTGGTCGCCAATTGGTGTGCACGGAACTGATGAGCCTGAGAAAATAGGAAACATGGCAAGCGATGGATGCGTAAGGACGCCTGACGATTTCATCAAGAGGTGTGTTGAGCAAGGCTACATCAAGAAAGGAGTGAAGGTCATGATAGTTGATAATGTTGGAAAAAAGTTTGAAGAAAAAATCAATGAAGGAATAGCAGGAGGTGGTATTTATGCCAGAGCAATTGCTTCAAGACAAGAACAATGGCAAGGGGGGAAAGGAGAAAAAAAGCCTTGAGGAAGCTGTGAAAGCAGCAAGCCCTTTTGCAGGCGCAGACCCACTCAAGTATGTTGCAGGAGAAGTGATGAAGATAATGAGGGAAGCAATGGTCCCTGAGCCAGCAGACCCTGCTTACCAGTTCGCAAGGAGAATAACAGACGCCTGCCTTGACGAGTCCAAGAGCTCTGTTAAGGAATTGATTCATGACGGGTTATCAATAGGAGTTTACAGGCTGTTAGATGAGCTTGTTGGCTCAATATACAAGAAGAGATGAGGTGAATGAAATATGGCATTACCTGACTGGTTTAAGCACATGTTTGGAGGGACCTTGCTCATAGGAGCTGCAGGCCACTTTACTAACAAGTACCTTGAAAGAAAAGAAGGCTTGACAGAGCAGCAAAAGAAAACCATCCTTGGAGCGACTCTGGGAAGCGTTGGGGGAGGAGTTGCAGGCTATTATATCGGAGAGAAAGTTATTGACGGCAGAATGCCTGATGGCAGGAAGAAGAAAATGCTTGGAGCACTAGTAGGGGCGGCTGGCGGAGGAATAGCAGGCTATTACATTGGAAGAAAAGCAGTAGCTAGCGCGAGCAGAGCTAGTGAAACTAAAGATGCCAATCAGGATTATGATCCAGCGATGGATAACAACCAGAAGGAGGTGCACTAAAATGGGAGACTTGATTAAGTACGGGCTTATAGCAGGCTCAGTCTACATCCTTGCCAAGGCATTGACCAAGGACAAGGTGCTGAGCGAGAAGAACGTGAGAAATACAGCATTAGGAGGAGGCCTTGGCTATATTGGAGGCCCAAAGCTCGAGGATATGCTGAACAACAACAAGAAGCAAGCAGCATACATAGCTGGCGGAGCAATCGCAGGCTATGTGGCAGAGAAGCTCATGGTTAATGGAAGCCTGAAGAAAGCCATTGACTACAGCAAGGACCAGATCGGCATTAAACAAAAAGCTAGTGCTTAAATCTGAGCGATGAGAAAATTGTTTTTTTCAATTTTTATTATTTTTTTTAAACTGATGGCTGCGTGATGAACATGACTGGGAAAAGCAATTACCTAAGCCCTAAAGAGCTAGGAGACTCTTTTGAGAGGAGAGTGATGAGGGCTTTTGAGAGAATGAACTATGTGCTGGTGCAGAAGAACCAGTGGAACAGGAACTATGCGCTTGACAAGGACAAGGCAAGCAAGAGGGAGTACGACCTGGTGATGTTCAACACAGCTGATTACCAGTTTTATATTATCGAGTGCAAGGCCCACTACAAGCCAGCCAATTATGTCAGGCTTGAGCAGCTGGCTGAGTTCAGCCGCAAACTGATGAACCATAACGGCACCAGCGCCAGGAGAGTAATGGTCACTGATACTGATTTCACAAGAAGAGCAAGGAAATACGCTGAGAAGAATAATATCCTGCTTGTCAATGGCAAAGAGCTGGAAAGGATTGAGAGAAAAGGCCAGACAGGAGTGCTATTAACCAACAGGATTGTGCGAGCAGGGCTCGAGCACCTTGTGAGAGGATTAATGAAGAATTACTTTAGAAATGGAGGAGGATGAAGATGGGAATGATTGTTGATGCAATATACAGCTCTTTCCCAGGGCTTGCTGATTTAGAAAAGAGAACAGAGGAAGCTATAGATACATTTAGCAAGGCGTTCAGGATGGGCAAAGGCATTGGCGATTATGTGCTTAACAACACAGACAAGATAATCAATACTCTTGAGAAGAGTGTCACCTCATACTTCTCAGGGTTAATCAGTGCGTTTAAGCAGGACTTCCTGGGAAGCTATGCAAAAGGTTATACAAAGGCTTATGGGCAAAAGCAAGAGGCAAAACCAATAGTTAAGGTTAGTGAGAAGAAAAACACCCTTGATGACTTGGTTAATGATTTCAGGCTTAAGATAAAGCAATATAACCCTGTTTATGATGTTAGCATAGATGTTTATGACAACGGAAATGTGCTTAAGAGTTATGCAGCTAAGAGCTATGCAAACAAGTGCATAAAGAAAGAAGAAAGGAAAGAGGAAGAGGTAAGACCTGTTAATAATTCAATGGATTATTCAATCAGGATTGCAGAGCTCTACAACCAGGGATATAAGACTAGATGGATTGTAAAGGAAGCTGGAAAGAATGGCTATGCAGGGATTAAGAGCTATAAAGACATCGCTGAGAAAGTGGCTGAGGCTATAACCACAGGAGCAGCTTATACAAGAGGGAAATACAACAACACCATTGCAACAAGGCTTGGAGCAAATGAGCAAATCATTAATGACTATGTCTCTGGTAAGTCCTACAAGGAGATAAAAGAGAACCTTAAGAAGAGCACCAATGGAATGAGCATAAGTGACTCTTCAATACTGAGAATAATGCACGGCTATGAGAAGAAGAGTGGTGAAAAATTGGTTGGCAAGAGAAAAAATGTTAGGGAGAGGAAGAATGGCAACAGCGGCAAAAGAAGAAGGAAAAGCTCCTGAACCAAAAAATTTAAATAGTAAATCAACTACTGATATAATAGGAGGACTTACTATGGCAACAGTAGTTGTAACGAGGAATTACCAGATCACCCTGCCCAAGGATGTGAGAGAGGAGCTGGGCATAAGTATAGGTGATAAAATGGTCTCAGACATTGATGAAAACGGTTATATCAGGATAAAAAAGCTTGACAAGAGCCCGGTTGATGCAGCCTTTGGAATGTGGAAAGGAATGAAAGAAACAGGTGTGGAATTCCAGAACAGGTTGAGAAAAGGATGGGAGCGTAAACATGTTTAAGAAAATACTCTTGCTAGACAGCGACGTAATAATTGACTTCCTCAGGGGCCAGCAGAAGGTTAAATCCCTGTTTTATGATATAGAGCAAGGCAGGATGGAGGCCGCCTTTTCTACAATAACAGAAACAGAGCTTTTTGCAGGAAAGAGCTGCAACTCTCTTGAAGAGCAGCAAAAGATAGACGCTCTCCTTGGACTTATGAAAAGGCTCTCTCTTGACAAAAACGCAGCCCGAAAAGCAGGTGAACTCAAGAGAAGATATGAGCTAGGCCTGGCAGATGCGGTTATTGCAGCCACAGCCATAACCAATAGCATAAAAATAATCTCAACCAAGAACAAGAAGCATTTTGCAAAAGTTAAAGAAGTAACAATTGAAGAGCCATATTAAAGAGTAGAGTCTTCTGTTATGTTCACATTAGCTATCTCTTTCACTTTCTCCTTTACCTTCTGCTTTAGGTAGTCCGGGTTTATCTCGCTCAGCTGCTTGGCCAGGTCGTCTATTATGCTCTCAAGCATGGTTATCTTGTGCTCTATGCTCCTGAGCAGTGTCTCTGACTCTGACATGTTAAGGGCTGCCACGCTCGTGTTAATCCTGATTGCTGTTGCCTTGTTAAGCTCTTTAAGCCTGTCAATCTCAAGCCTCCTGTTCATCAGGAATTCCTTGTTAAGCTTGTTAATAAGCTCTATTGTCTTTTCAAGCTGGTTCTCTTTCAGCTCTAGCTCGTGCAGGCTCTGGCTCATCTTGTCAAGTATTTCTGCTATGACCAGGCTGTCATCTCCCTCTAAGGCTCCTGTAGGGTCAAGCAGGTATTTGTCAATGAGCTTCTCGTTAAGCACTCCGTGCTTGTACTTTCTTAATGGGCGATTAAGCTCTGCAAAGATGGCGCTAAGCTCTTTCTCTATCATCTTCAGGCTTTCCTCGTGCCTCTTCTTCTCGTCAAGCAACGCCTTGTACGCTGAGTAGTCATGGCTCTGCTCAAGCTCCCTTATCCTCCCAGAGTATTTATCCTTCTTGGCTTTGAACGATTCCAGCTCTTGCTCGTGCCTGATTTTCTCCTCTTCAAGCCTTATCTTCTTGTTCATGTCATCCCTGTAATGGCTGAGCCTTATCTTGGCCTCCCTTATCAGCTCAAGCCCTTCCTTTTCTATCTCTCTCTGGAGCTTGGAGAGCTCGTCCTCAATGGCCTTGACGCTTTTTATCACTCTCACTAATTCTTCCTCTACAAACTCCTTCAGCACCAGGTAGTTCTTTTGGGTGTCCTCACTGAGCTTGGTTATTGACTCTGAGAACCTTGCAGTATAATGCCCGACCTGGGAGTAATCCCCAGGCACCTCGATCTCGTCGAGAAAGCGCTTAAGCCTCTGGATGTAGACCTTCCTGTGGCCCTCCATCATCTGCTTAGCCCTCTCAGGGATATTAGGGTTCAGGAGGGCAGCTTTTTCCAGCTCAGCAAGATAGTTGTAGGCTTCCTTGACTTTTCCCTTTATTATGCTCCTGGCCTTCTCAACCTTATGGTCAAGCTTCTTATTCTCAACCTGCTTGTCAAGCCATTCCTCTATCTCAGAGAATTTGATTGTTGCTGGCTCTTTCTTTATGATAAAATCAAAAAATCCCATCTCAAGAAGATGAAATCATTATTCTATTTATATTCTTTTTCAAAAAACATTTAAACCATCAGCTTAACCCTTCTGGCCATGTTATTGCAGCTAAGCGAGGTAATTGACATAATCATCATGACCTTGATAGTGGGTTTTATCTTCAAGGATCTTTTTCCTCGCAGGCCTAGGGTTGAGGTCATTACTCCAGAGCATTACCTGAGGAGAAGAAGGAAAGGCTTTAACTGGAATGATTTCTGGTATGCAGCAGCCATTGTGGCTCCAAGCATTATCCTGCATGAGTTTGGGCACAAGTTTGTTGCTATCGCTAACGGCATGAGCGCCAGCTTTCATTCACCAATATCCATACAGCACTTTTTGAATCCTTTGCTTATCTTTGGGGACTTTGCTGCTCTCCTAATGGTTGTGGCAGTTGTGATGAAGATACTTGGAGCCGGGTTCTTGTTCTTTGTACCTGCTTATGTGAGCATAACAGGAACAGGCACAGCCTTGCAATCCTCAATCATAGCCTTTGCAGGCCCTGCAGTAAACCTGGTGCTGTGGATTGTTCCTTTGATTATAACCAAGAGGGCAAAGCTCAAAAGAGAGGCTTATCACTTCCTGTTCCTTGTGAGCAGGGTTAACATGTTCCTATTCATCTTTAACATGCTCCCAATACCTGGCTTTGACGGCTACCATGTGTTCAGCAACCTTTTCAGCGCGATATTATAGAAATATTTTTGAAGCTGATAACAACAAGATTTATATCTAAATACTATTCCTTAATAAAAACAGGGCGGGTGATGGTCATGGATAATGACATAACTGACAAATTAATCGGAAAAGAGGTTACAATCTTTTCCAAGAACAGGGCTAGCCAGGAAGAGAAGGATTATGAAGGCAAAATAGTTTCAATTACTCCTGGTCGCGAAGTAGTCTTAGGAACAGGGCCTAAAGCCAATATTCCAGTAAGCATACCCTTTGCAGGCACCTGGGAAGGAATAATTGTAATATACCACAAAATCAGAAACGAGAGCAAAGGAGTAAACAGCTACGAGCCGCTGTACTACAATTCCCGAGTATTTGATGCCTACAAGTTCAATCCCTGGGATGACTCAATACTGGAAGACAAGGCTGCCAGGGAGATAATAAGCTCGCATGGCAAGCTTTACTAGAGTTTATCGCAAAATTACTACTCGGCTAACCTTTAACTCAAAGGTTAATCAAAAAAGGCGACGTGCGCACACTTCGTGTGCTTAGTCCCCTAACCGTGCTACCGAGCAGCAAGTTGCGAGTGTAGCACATTTCCCTCAAGGCTTTAATAAAGGCTTGGCAGCGACGTATTTTGCGACAAACTCGCTTTACTAAGAATATTTTTAAGCTGCTTCTTATTACCTTCTTCATCATGGACTATCAAAAGCTGCGCAAGGAAATGGTTGAGCACCAGATTAAGGACAGAGGAATCTATAATGAAAAGCTGCTCGGGGTGATGATGCAGATACCGAGGCACTTGTTCGTGCCAGAGGGAATGAGGGATTCTGCCTATGATGATAATCCCTTGCCTATTGGCTCTGGCCAGACCATAAGCCAGCCTTATATTGTTGCTCTCATGACAGAGCTCCTTGAGCTAAGAGGAGATGAGAACGTGCTTGAGATAGGAGCAGGCTCTGGCTACCAGGCAGCCATACTGTCCAAGCTTGCAAAAAGGGTTTACACAATTGAGAGAGTCAAGGAGCTTGCAGACAGGACGCGAGAGCTGCTAAGGGAGTATAACTACGCGAATGTTGAGGTAATCCATGGCGACGGAACAAAAGGCTATCCTAAGGAAGCGCCTTATGATGTGATTATAGTCACTGCAGCAGCAGATAGAGTCCCTCAAAGCCTGTTAGAGCAGCTTGCAGAAGGAGGAAGGCTGGTGGCTCCTTTGGGTCCAAGATATCACCAGGAGCTGGTTAGGATTAAAAAGGTAAGCAAGGACAAGCTGCAGACAGAATACTTTGGCGGAGTGATATTTGTGCCGCTCATAGGGGATGGCTGAGCTTTTTTAGCACAGCAATAATACTAAGAGAAAAATAAGAAAAAACAAAAATAAAAATTTTTATTCTAATTCAGTTACCTTCTTGGAGCCATGCTTTCGAGAGCCTTTCTTCCTGGTTGCCAGGAATATTAATAGGGCAGCTGCAATAATAATCAGGATTGCTCCAATAGCTTTCCCAGCATCGCCAGTCTTCTTTTCGCTCACTACCGGTGCTTTCTCCTGTTGAGGAGGCGTGGTTGCCGGCGGTTGTTCTGCTGGCGGTTCTTGTGTTGTTGGTGTTTCTGCTGGTTGCTCTACTGGCTGTTCTGCTGGCGGCGTTGTGGTCTCAGCGCTCTTCTCAGCAATTGCAAAGTAGCTGAACCCAGGGGTCTCTGCTTCATAATAGGCGTACTTGTTATCAGTGCTTACCAAAGTAGTCTTTAGGTCATTCCAGTTATCAATGACAAATCTCTTAAGCACAATATTCTTTGCCTCAATGTTATTGGCTAAGAGCCAGCTTTGGGTTACCTGGAACTTAATCTTAAGCGTGCCGTTCAGGTCGGAATCGTTAATATTATTCTTGTTAATCTTCAGGTACCTGAACACTTTGCCTGTTATATTCTTAGTCACAACTGCTGGTTTTCCTGCAAGTTTCTCAATGCTTATCACCATGTTCTTGACAGGATTATTCACTGTTATTATTATCTGCTTGAGGCCGAAGTCGTCATTAGTTATCTTCATGATAGAGGCTGAGCCAGCGCTCACATGAGTCCAGGTCTGGGAAGTGCTTGGATTTGAAGGAACACTGCCTCCTCCGCCTCCTCCGCCGTGAGATGATGACTCGGTCACGCTCACAGAGATGCTTCCTGTGGTGTTCGAGCTGGTCATGTTGTTCCCAGCCACGTCCCTGCATGAGATATAGTATGGACCGATTGTGCCATCTTCGCTATAGCCAACTGTGAATGAACTGCTTGAAGTGCCGTTGCCGCTCATCATAGTAGCACCAGTAGTGTTGGTGGCATTGAACGCGCTTCCCTTGTACCAGCAGGTGCTGTTCTCATCAGTAGTGGCCGAAATGGTTGCTGTGCCAGTGGTTGTTGCTGAGCTGGTTCCAGAGGTTGATATGCTGCTTATTGTTGGAGCAGTCCTGTCAATGACAAAGGTTTGCGCTCCGCTAGTGCCAAGGTTGTCTAGCTCGTCAGTGCAGTTAACCACCAATGAATATGTTCCTACAACGCGCGAAGTACTGTTAGTAACCATTGTCAGGGTGTCTGCGATAACGCTGTCATTTGCTCCGTAAACACTGCCATTCACATAAACAGTGCAGTCGAATGTTGAGCTGAAATCATCACTTACTGTGAAGTAGATGTCTGTGGTGTTGTCATAAACGTGTTGGCCATCTGTTGGGCTGCTGATAGTGACGGCAGGCCCTGTGGTGTCGATCACCACATAAATCACGTTGCTCTTGTCTATGTTACCAACGTCATCTGTGCAGTTAACATACACGCTGTGATTACCTTCGCCCGGGGTTGTGTTTGCTGTGAGAGCTGTCGTGGTGTTTCTATTGATTCCTGCGGTATAGTTGTAGCCTGTGCTGTCAAAGTACAAGCTGCAATCAGCAGTCGGGCTAAGAGCGTCTGTGAAGTTGAAGTAAATAGTAGGATTGGTGTTCGCTGTAGCAAAGCTAGTATTAAGCAGACTAACTGTTGGCGGCAGAACATCAACTTTCAGGGTAATAGGGGCACTTCCATCAGCATTGCCAGCCAGGTCAGTGCAGGTCACATTAACATTAGTGTAAACCCCATCAGAAACACTGCCATTAGCTTGAATTATTGTCGCAGTATCGTTGATGGTTGATGCGTTAAAGCCATAACCAACTGCATTTATCCACAAGAAGCAGCTAGCAGAGGAGCTCAGGTCGTCTATGAAAGAGAAGTTAAAACTTGGCAGGGGGTTGCTGGTGTTGGTGTCCTCTGTGTGCATCGTTACTGCTGGAGCAGTAGCATCATATATTATAATCCTTGGTGTTGTTTGTTGAGAGCCGTCCTCGTCTGTGCAGTTAATATACCATGAATGCGCGTCCTGAGTAAGAGAAGCATTAGCTGTGATAGTGGTAAGCGAGTCATTGTTAGCCGTACTGTTACCAAAAAGAGCACCATCAATCACCAGCGAGCAGTTCATCGTGGCGCTAACATTGCTCGTCGCATTGAAAGCGAAATTAGGAGTGGGATCAGTGGTATAATTCTGATCTGCCGGAGACAAATCATCCGTGTTAAAAGACACTGCTGCCAGAACAGCTGCTATCATTACTGCCAGAACAACAAAAAACAACACAAACTTCATGCTAGATTTTTTATTTTTCATACAACACCCCTCTTTATTTTTTTTAATCATTAAAAATAGTGGGGAGTATATAAACTTTATTGTTTTTTAGCTCCAGAAACTCCTCAGGATTAAGAAGGTGGCTAAGGACAAGCTGCAGACAGAATATTTTGGCGGAGTGATATTTGTGCCGCTCATAGGGGATGATTAATCCTAATTGTGGCTTACTCTATTGTTTCTAAGAACTGCTTTGCAATCTCAGCTACATCATCATTCAAGCTAATCCCTGCCCAGGGATCCTCATCTGCTACTATGTTAACAACAACAATGTTGGCGCCGTTAAAGATTGCGCTTCTTGCCTCTTTCAGGTCAACTCCTCCGGCAGCTGAGATTAACACGTCGAATTTGCTATTCACTTTGTTGATATGCTTATACTTGATTACTTTTCCTCTGGTAGTCTCTTCGTCTCTTCCCTTGTGAAGCACCACAACATCAGGAGGCTGTTTTAGCCTCATAAGAACCTTTAATGGCTCTTCCACGCCTATCATGTCAATCATGGATACCATCCCAATACTCTTGCAAGCCTTTATGAACAAGTCAATTGTCTCTGTTGTAGCGCTTCCAAGCACTGTGGCTGCTGTTGCTCCTGCATGAAAAGCCATTGCAACCTCTGCAGCTGCCCCATCCATGGTTTTCAAGTCAGCAACCACCTTACCTTTCCAGAGTTGGGCAATCCTGTTTATGCCATTCGCTCCTTCTCTCTTGATAAAAGGCGTTCCCGCCTCTATTAAGATTCTGTCATCAAAAGGTATGGTGGGTAGAATGCTGTTAACACTGGCTAAGTCATAGTTAAAGGCTATTTGCAAATACCTAGTCTTTCTATCCATGTGCTGCGCTCCTGCTAATTTTTCCAATGCTCTTTCTAAACGCTAATCAGTTTCTTGAACAAGCCGCCTGCATCTGACGGCAGGAAGAGCACTATCTTCTCTGAAGGATCAGCAGCAATATCCCTAATAGTCTGCAAAGTCCTCAGGTGAATAGCAGCAGGGCTCTTGGATAGGTTATCAGCAGCTTTCTTAAGGTTCTCAGAAGCCTTTAATTCTCCTTCTGCAGCGATGATAACCGCCCTTCTTTCTCTCTCAGCTTCTGCCTGCTTGGCCATGGCTCTCTTCATCTCAGCAGGAAGCTCTATCTCCTGTATCTTTATTGACTCAATATCCACTCCCCAGCCAGAAGTCTCTGTGTCTACAATCTTTTTTATTGCTGTTGCTACCTCTTCCCTTTCTGTAAGAACAATGTCAAGCTCAGAATTGCCAACCACGTCCCTAAGAGCTGCCTGGGTGTACTGCTTAACAGCATACTCAAAATCCTCTATCTTGATGATGGCGTCCTCAGGCTTCTCAACCTTGAAATACACGACAGTGTTGGCAAGTACAGGAATATTATCCTTGGTCATGACTTCCTGCCTGGGGATATCTGCTGTTTTTATACGGATGTCCACCTTCATCATGGTCTGGAACACTGGCACAATCCATCTCAATCCAGGATTCTTAACCTTGCTATACTTTCCAAGAGTAAACACCACTCCTCGCTCGTACTGATAAAGCAGCCTAAGGCCTGAAAATAAAACAATCACGAAAACAATAACCAGAATAATTCCAAGACTAAACCCTAATATTGCCATAAAAAACCACCCCTCTTTTTATGAATAAAAACCACGAATGGAAAGTTGTTTTTAAAGCTTTGGGTTTCTGATTGATATGCGCCGGCGAGGCTTTTCCTCGCGCTTTTGCCCATCTAACTAAAAAAACAGTGCTTTTGCCCACAGGCGTTGCGCGCCGAAAGCAAGCTTTTTATAGTAAAGGAGCTTTCATTGGTTTATGAAAAACTATATTGCAAAAAACCTGAAAGAGATTATTTTATCCTTATCTATTGCCTTAATCGCAGTTGCATGCTTTATTATTTTTAAAACAATGGGCATAATAGCATTAATTTGCCCTGTTCATTACCTGAATCCCTGGCAATACTTTTTTTATTGCCAGATGTTTTACCTGCTAATTGACCTTGTTATTGCTATCCCAGTTTTCCTAATTGCTTTTGTGATAATTAAGAAATTTGCGCGTCGGAAATCAGGCTCTTGAATGCCTTTTTGCCTGGCTTTTCATTAACTTTATAAATATCAATTTACTCTATTCGTTAATATGGGGAGTAAGAGGAGTAAAGCGGTGAGCAAGAAAGCTGTAAGTGAGACTTTTAATTCTGTAAAGTTTGATAAGCAATTAAAGGACTTGTCAAGCCAGGAGCTTAAGGAATTGTTGCTGATTAACATGTACAAGATGGCTCTGACAAGGGCTCAGCTAGAGGCTTTGACCAGCATAATTATCAAGAACAAGCTGGCTACTTTTGAGGAGATATGGAAGCAGACTGATGAGAACTTCAAGAACTCCATATGATGCTTTTTTGCTGTTGATAATTATTTAGAATAAGAGGTGGGAGCATGGTTCGCGTTGCTATAAACGGCTTTGGCCGTATTGGGAGGATGGTTTTCTATGCAGGCTACAATGACCCTGCCATTGAATGGGTTGCTATTAATGACTTGGTTGATACAAAAACCCTGGCTCACCTGTTGAAGTATGATTCTGTGCACGGCAGGTTTCCAGGAGAGGTAGGGTTTAATAATGAGGGGATAATTGTTAATGGCAAGTTCATCAGGGTGTTTGCTGAGAAAGAGCCTGAGAAGCTTCCCTGGAAGGACTTTAATGTTGATGTTGTTGTTGAGAGCACTGGCTTTTTCACTGACAGGGCTGGCGCTGAGAAGCACCTGAAGGCAGGGGCAAGGAAAGTGCTTATAAGCGCTCCTGCAAAGGGAGTTGACATTACAGTTGTTAAGGGAGTTAATGAGCATGCTTATGACAAGGAGAAGCATCATATCATTAGCAATGCTAGCTGCACCACGA
The DNA here is from genome assembly GCA_035256305.1 of Candidatus Nanoarchaeia archaeon. GTDB lineage: Archaea > Nanobdellota > Nanobdellia > Woesearchaeales > SM23-78 > SM23-78. The sequence continues at coordinate 3,812 of DATEYH010000066.1, read as the reverse complement.
ACTGCCTTGCGCCAATGGTCAAGGTGCTTTATGACAATTTCGGAGTTGTGCATGGCTTTATGAACACTGTGCATGCTTATACAGCAGACCAGAGATTAGTGGATGCTCCCCACAAGGATTACAGGAGGGCGAGGAGCGCTGCAGTGTCCATCATTCCTACAACAACAGGAGCTGCCAAGACTGTTGGAGAAGTCATTCCTGAGCTTAAGGGAAAGCTTGACGGCATATCCCTCAGAGTGCCTGTTCCTGATGGCAGCGTTGTTGACTTTGTGTGTGAGACCAAGAAGGACACATCGATAGAGGAGATTAACCATCTCTTCAAGAGCGTGGCTGGCTATCACCTGAAAGATGTTCTCCAATACACTGAAGACCCTATAGTGTCTGTTGACATTGTCCACAACCCTCACTCCTGCATCTTTGACTCCTTGTCAACCAATGTTATTGACAAGCGATTCATCAAGGTTGTTGGATGGTATGACAATGAGTGGGGCTATAGTTGCAGAATGATTGATGTTATTAAGCTGTTATTATAATCAATAGTGCCCCCTCATTGGCACTCAAAAATCCCTAAGGATTTTTGTTGTGACAACGAATGGGGTTATTCATGCAGAATGATTGATGTTATCAAAATCCTTGTTTGATTTTGAGAACCCAAAATTCATTAATGAATTTTGTTGTTATTAAACTATTATTATAATTAATTTTCCCATTCGTTGGCACTCAAAAACCTTGAAAAGGTTTTTGTTGTTAAATCCTTGATCTAATAATTCATGGAAAGATATAAAAAGGCTAGTAACCTAGGCACAGTTATGAGAAGCATTTTCATATTGCTGGTCTTGCTGATAATCTTCTTGCCTGTCCTTGCTAGCGCAGCAACCTATTATGTTGATAGGGATTCCTTGGGCGGAAGCTGCTCTGACACTAATGCTGGCACAAGCTTAACTGCGCCTTTGTGCACTATCAGGCAGGCTAATAATATGGTGCGTGCTGGTGATACTGTGCTTATTCGTGCTGGGACTTATAGCGAGAACAGCGGCAGAAGCGCTATTATTGACCCTAGGAGCTCTGGAAGCGCTGGGAATTATATTACTTACAAGAACTACAATAATGAAAAAGTTGTTTTGACAGGAGTTTATCAACCAATTGCTTTTTATTCGGGTAATGATTACATCTGGGTTGAAGGCATAGAAGTGGATGGCAGCTTAACAAGCCCGAATGTTGTTGATATCTGTGTTGCTATCCTGAGCAATTATAATGTTGTGAAGAATTGCATTCTTCATCATACCAAAACCTCTGGCGATGCCCTTAGAGGAGTGTGGCTTAGAGGACCTGTTCACCACAACCAGATTATAGGGAATTACATTCATCATTGCGGCCATGAAGTCCAAGTTGAAGAGCAGCTTGGAGACGGGATAGTAAGCACTGATGACTCAAGTTTGAATCTAATTGAAGGTAACAAGATTGATTATTTCGGCCACGGAGCTTTAGACCTCTGGGGTCAAAAGAATATTGTCAGGAACAACGAGTTCATTGGAAGCTGGGGTGGTGCTTGTGGAATAAATAATGTTATGAATATCCCGGCTAGTCGTACTGTTTTTGAAAACAATATTATGCGGAACGTTGTTGGTCATGGAGTTGCTAATATGCCTCAAGGAGGGGTTGGTATGACTGCCAAACATGTGATTTTCAGAAAAAACTTGATTTATGAAATTGCTGGGAGCGGAATCATGCTTGGCGGTTGGTACACAGTAATTGCTGGCTATGATAAGATTTACAACAATGTTGTATTCAGAGCAGGCAAGGACGGCGCTCCTGAGTTTGATTACGCAGTTGAGTTCACTGATTTCAGCCCTAATGGAAGAATTCTTGGGGTTACGCTCGTAAATAATGTTTTTCATGATAACTACCAAGATGGGATTTCCTGGCGAGAACAAGCCAACCCAGCATCCCAGTTCGTAAGAAAGAATTGGTGGCAGGCAGATGGTGACCCAAGGTTTGTGAGTGAGAATAATTATAACTTTAATCTGCAAGCTGATAGCTCAGCTATTGATAATGGTGAATGGCTAACCAACACTGCCTCTGCTGGTTCGGGCACTATTATTCCTGTAATTGACGCTGGTTTTTTCATGGATGGCTTTGGCATTGTTGATGGCGATATTATCCAGTTGCAGGGCCAGACAATAACTGCAAGGATTACGAATGTTGACTATGTCAATAATAGAATAACTGTTGACAAAACCCTTAGCTGGACTACTGGTCTTGGGGTTAGTCAGCCTTATAGCGGCAGTGCTCCTGATATTGGAGCCTTTGAGTATGAGGGCGGTGTTGTTTGCGTCGCTGCTGACCTTAACTGCGACACAAAAGTGGATGTGTCAGACCTAAACATAGTGGCATCTGACTTCGGAAAAACCAGCAACTTAAACAATGCAAAATCAGACACCAATAATGATGGCATAGTCGACATTTATGATGTAGTATACGTGGCTAGCAGAATAGCATAAGGTGAAAACTATGAAGAAGATTTTGATTGGAATGATATTATTGTTTTGCATGCTGCCTGTCCTTGCTAGCGCAGCAACATATTACGTTGATAAAGACTCAATCGGTGGAACATGCAATAACAATAACGCTGGAACAAATATAGCAGCACCCTGGTGCACCATCGCAAAAGCAACTGCCACAGTAATTTCCGGAGACACAGTCTACATCAGAGCCGGAATCTATACTGAAAACGACGGCAGCGCAGTATTAAGAACACACAGCTCAGGAACCGCAGGAAACTACATCACTTTCCAGAACTACAACAACGAAGCAGTGATCATGAGAAACCAACCAATAGGAATCTACAACAATCAAAACTATATCAGGTTCATAGGCCTCAGAGTAGAGAACGAGAACCGTGACACCAGCATCATGGAACAGGGTATACGATTGGATGCAGGAAATCACGTCATTGTCCAGTACTGCACAGTTTACAACTTGAAAAAACAACATTACTCCAGAGGAATACAGCTTGGCGAACAGGCTTCGTATTACCAGATCCTTAACAACACTGTGATGTATGTTGGACAAAGACAATCAGAGGGAGAAGACGACCTGGGAGAATGCGTCTGGATAGGAGGGACGTATAATCTTGTGCAAGGGAATACCCTCAGATATGGCGGACATAACACTGCCCTCATCGGAGGCAATTACAACATTCTCCGTCGCAACACGATGGACAACACAAATTGGAACAGGGTTATGCAGACGGCCAATCCATACGAAAATTACAGACAGCTTGTTGAGGACAATATTATACGGAACTCCGGTGAAATTACTGAGTGGCTTGTTCCTAACTCCGATGTGCAACTTCAAGCGTCCAATACCATTTTTAGGAGAAACCGCATTTACAATTCTCTTGGTTCTAGCATAAATATGTTCGCCAGTGGCGACTACACAACCAGCAATGTTCATTTCTTTCACAATGTAGTTTATAACGGGGGAACGGCGCATATAGCGCCTTACGGCTACGCGTTTTGGATTCACGAGACTGACCCAGAGGTTTTTGAAAACCTGATTATCAAAAACAACATCTTTTATCTCCATTACCTGCATGATGCCGAACACGACCCCGTGCATCAAAGGACAGATATACGCAACCCCAACCCAAATTGGGATGATGTATTTTGTACCGCAAACCACTACCGCGATGATGTCGACCCAAGATTTACTAATCCAGGAAGCGGGGACTTTACTTTGCAGTCTAGTAGCCCATGCATAAATGCAGGCACATGGCTTACTGTCACTAGAAGCGCCGGCAGCGGAACAAG